>NVRL01000124.1 GCA_002732645.1 Sulfurimonas sp.
TAAATATTTTTCTAACAGCATACACCATCTATATAGTAGGTTTTGCAATAACCCTTCTACCTTTCAATGGTATCCTTCCTATAAATATATATACATTCTATGCCTCGGGAATTAGTCTTGTTATAGAAGCACTTCTMTTTWMRTRCMYRAKWWAMWWTMWCWTWWARYKWYKTRAMAWYWSAWWYWWAKAACAACAAAATATTTTAATACTAAAAAATCAAAAAGCTCAGATGGGAGATATGATTGAAGTGATTACTCATCAATGGAAACAACCACTGAGTACAATATCATCTATTATTATGGCTTTACAATACAAAATAAAAGACAAGATTGAAATATCATCTGATTACCTAGATGCAAAGCTAACTCAAGTCAATGAAAGTGTTTATTATTTATCTGAAACGATTGATGATTTTAAAAACTTTTTTAATTCAACAAAAACAAAAACTGAATGTGATTTAAACAAACTTATTGAAAAAGCCATTTCACTTAGTAGGGACACTATTTTAGTCAATGAAATCTCAATTAAGTATGACCTTAAGTTTACAAAAAAAGTATCTTTATTTGAAAATGAACTTCTTCATATTATATTGAATATTATTCAAAACTCTAAAGAAGCATTTAGAGACAATAAAATAGATAGTGATAATGTTAAAATGATAAAAATTATCGGTAWAACTCAAGACGAAATAACATATATAGATATTATAGATAATGCCGGCGGTATATCTGAAGAAAACCTGCCATACATTTTTCACGACAACTATACAACTAAAAAGAAAGAAAAAGGAACAGGGTTAGGACTTTATCTCTCTAAAGTAATAATAGAAGACCATATGAATGGATCGATTGAAGTTAAAAATATCGGTGAGGGAACTATGTTTAGGATTATATTATGACAAAAGATTTTGAACTACTTTATGTAGAGGACAATAAAATAGTAAGAGATAACTTTGTAGAAATCTTCAGTCGATACTTTGATAATATTACAACTGCAGACAATGGAAGAACGGCATTAGAATTATATAAAAAAAACAACTTTGATATCGCTATACTCGATATATCTATTCCTGAAATTAACGGATTAAGCTTAGCTACAAAAATAAGAGAGATGGATAAAGACATAGAGATAATTATGTTAACTGCGTATTCAGATAAGGAAAAACTACTTCAAGCTATAAACCTAAGACTCTTTTCATATCTTATAAAACCTGTAAAACAGAATGAGCTTGATATTACGCTTAAGGAACTTATTAACAGACTTTCAAAAGGTTTTACATTAGAGTTAAGAAATGGTTACACTTGGAATATTAAAACAGAAATATTATACTACGAGAATTTAGAAGTAAAAATAAYTMAKMAWNAAATATCTTTAGTTAAATTTTTATCTACTAATTCACTTAGATACTATACCGCTTGTGAAATAGCAAATGAAATTCTTCACGATAAAAAAGAGAGTGATGCTACATGTAATAACACCATTCAGCTCATCTCAAGATTTAAGAAAAAAATGTTAAAATCATGTAACAAAGAGCATTTTTTCATAGACAATGTTTATGGTCTTGGATATAAAATAACTTCATAGGATTCTATATGTCAACAGGTTTAATAGTTTTAATAGTAGTAGTTTTAGTTTTAATTCTTATGTACAACTCACTAGTTGCAAAGAAAAATCAAGTTGAAAACATCTTCGCAAGTGTAGATACAGTTCTTAAAAAACGCTACGACCTAATCCCAAACCTTGTTGCAACAGTTAGCAAGTATATGGATCATGAAAAATCACTTCTTACTGAAGTCACAAAACTACGTGCAGAAGCAAACAAGCCAAATATCAGTGATGAGCATAAAATAGCCCTAGATGCTAAGATAAGTTCAGCTCTCGGATCTATTATGATCGCAGTTGAGAATTACCCTGATCTTAAAGCAAATAAAAATGTTATGCACTTGCAAGGCACACTAAATGAACTTGAAGAGCAACTCTCAGCTGCACGTCGTGCTTACAACCAAGCTGTGACTGACTACAACAACGCTATAGAGATGATACCTACAAACTTTATGGCTAGCGCAATGGCTTACAAAAGAAAACAAGTGTTTGAGATAGTAGAGCGTGAGAGAAAAAATGTGAATGTTAAAGAGCTGTTTAATTAGTATAGTATGAAAAACACAAGTGAACTTACAGACTTTTACTACAAAACACTCTACCCTACACTTCAAGAGTTAGAAGAAGATAGAAAACATCTAAGACATCGCATAGTTGTAATAGGTGCTATCTATACTCTTATAGTTGGGTTAATAGCTTTTGCCCTATCTTCATTTATTGCTCAAAGCCCTGATATTCTTATTTTTATTGGAGTCGGGTATATTGGACTCGGTGCTATAATCTACAAGTTTCTCATAAAAGACTATACAAAAGAATTCAAACAAAACATCATTAAACCACTCATAGAAGCTATAGATGATAAACTTTCATACAACTGTAACCATCATGTAACGGAGCATCTATTTAGACGTTCAGACCTTTTTAGCCCACCAGACAGAATGAGTGGAAATGACTATGTTAGAGGGAATATAGATGGAACCAAGATAGAGTTCTCAGATATACACGCTGAGAAACGACAAAAAAACTCAAAAGGAAGAGATAGCTGGAGCACTATATTTCAAGGTCTATTTATCGTTGCAGAGTTTAACAAGAACTTTCACGGAAAAACTCTTGTACTTCCTGACACTGCACAGAGTACTTTTGGAAATCTCATAGGCAACTGGTTACAGTCAAATAACTTTAGCAGAGATGAACTTGTAAAGATGGATGACAACAACTTTGAAAAAGAGTTTGTAGTCTACTCATCTGATCAGATAGAAGCTAGATATATTCTCTCTCATGCACTTATGAAGAAGCTTCTTCTTTTTAAAAACAAATCTGAGCATCCAGTATATATATCTTTTATAGGTAATCACATTCACATGGCAGT
The DNA here is from genome assembly GCA_002732645.1 of Sulfurimonas sp. Classification (GTDB taxonomy): domain Bacteria; phylum Campylobacterota; class Campylobacteria; order Campylobacterales; family Sulfurimonadaceae; genus Sulfurimonas. The sequence continues at coordinate 2,970 of NVRL01000124.1, forward strand.
TTATTATGATAAAGATCTTTTTGAGCCATCTGTATTTCGTTCACTATTAGAGTATAAAATTGCAATGGAGTATGTAAAGACTCTGCATCTGGCTATATCTATAGTAGATGAGCTAAAACTAAATCAAAAACTTTGGAGTAAGAAATGAAAATAAAAACAATACTACTATCAATACTACTGGCATTAAATTTATCAGCTATAACAATCGGAGAGATTCCTAAAAATGTAACCATAGATGGTGACAATGGCGGTCTTGTTGTAGATGGAACTGCATGGGACTCATCTAGCATCAAAGACAAAGCTATAGTTTTGTTTTATGTAGATCCAGATGAAAAAGATACGAACTCACACTTTTCAAAAGCACTTAAAGAGAAAAAATATAATGCACAAAAATTTGGTAGCATTGCAATTATAAACCTTGCTGCTACATGGAAACCGAACTTTATCATCGAGAGTATTTTAGAGTCAAAACAAGAAGAGTTTCCTAGGACTATCTATGTAAAAGATAAAAACAGTGTTTTGGTAAACGAGTGGGAAGTAAAAGATGATGCTTCAAATGTTTTACTCTTTTCAAAGAGTGGAGAACTACTTTTTTATAAATCAGGGGCAATGAGTGAAGAAGATATTAAAAGAGCGCTAAAACTTATAGAGGAGAACTTATGAGTGAGAAAGATCTTATACTACTCAGTGTAAAAGACTTCTTTACAAAGCAGATGCTAAAGTACTCTTTAGCACCATTTATATTTACACTTATTCTTATGTACATTCTTTTTTTTGTCATAGCGGGTATTGGGGTTGAGTCTCTTTCTCAGGTGCAGGTTCAAACCACTGAGACAACTATACAAAATGGTGTTCCACATACAGAGAGCATCAGCACACTTATAGAAGGAACTGCAATAATCCAGTTTCTAATGAGCTATGCAATAACATCTTCAATAGCTACATTTCTTATCTATGTTATTGGTAGTTTTTTAGTTCTTTACGCTTCTATTTTTATAGCTGTGATTGTCATAGGTTTTCTTACACCATTTATTTTAAAAGAGCTACAACGCAGACACTACAACGATGTAGATATGGTAGGATATTCAAATATAATATCTGGGCTATTTTTAGTAATAAAATGGGCTGTGATAATGATAGTTATGTTTATACTACTAATTCCATTTTACTTTATACCACTACTAAATATCATAGCTTTTAATCTTCCGCTATATTACTTTTTTCACAAAATGATAAAGTTTGACATCTCGTCAAATATATGTACAAAAGAAGAAGACAAAAAGATACACTATTTTTCTGCAAACAAGATTAGACTGAAGACTCTAACTCTTTATGTTATCTCTTTAATACCATTTGCTATATTTTTTGGTGCTATATTTTATGTAATTTATCTAGGGCATACTTACTTTTTAGAGGTTAGAAAACTTCGTCAATTATGCTAACTAAAAATAGACTTTCTATTTTAATATCTTCGCTTCTTGTGATTATTATAGGATATATGGCTTTTCAGACATATATCTTCTCTATTAAATATGATCAAGAGATGCTATCAACTGCGCAAACCCACAAGATAGAAAATAAAATAGACCACTACATCCAAAATACAAATAATACAATACAAGGCTATTTCTCCGAGTATATAAACAGTGACACTAAAGAGGTAAAAACACAAGAGTTATCAAAAACAAATAAAGAAAAAACACAACTCTACACAATACTATATTTTATAGCTTTAGGAGTATTGCTTCTTACATACTTTTTCTCTCCAAAAGAAGTTTTTCTCGTCTCGGTTTTAAGTGCTGCTCTTATCTCTTGGCTTGTCGGCATACTTGCACCTATTATGACAATTGAAATTTTTAAAGATTTACCAGTTTTTGGCTTCACTATATTTAAGTACGAATCTAAAGGCATCTTGACTACAGTTGAAAAACTATGGACTTYACAAAATTATCTATTGTCTGTGATGATTGCACTATTTAGTATTGCTATACCGCTCATCAAAACTATATCTTTATACTTTAGCACTCTAATGAAAGTAGATATTAAATACATAGATTTTATAGCAAAGTGGTCAATGGCTGATGTGTTTATAGTGTCGTTATTACTTACAAACTTGTCTCTGAGTGCAGATGAGTTTACAGATGCCAAAGTCCAAGTAGCTATTTACTTCTTTTGTACCTATGTAGTTCTTTCTATAATATCATCTTACATTATAAAAAAATACATCCATTCTAAACATAAAATCATGTAAAATACTATAATGCATATATAAAGTTTGTGAAGGTTTAATATGAAAACAGTTTTTGGATACCTTTTAATTATTTTTTCAATATTCTTTATGATAGCACTAGCTTTTCCACAATTTTATTCAAATAATGATTCTGGTCGGATTGATAAAAATACACCTCTGAAACTTGATTTTTTAAAACAAGAAGAATCTCCTGTAGTTTTACTTTTTTTTGGATATGTAGGTTGTGATAATATCTGTCCTCCCGCTATGCGTGAAATAAATGACATTTACGAACAACTCGATAAAACTAATGTGAAAGTCTATTTTATAAACCTTTTAGACACAATAAATAAAGATGCACCCAACTATTACGCAAAAGAATTTAATAAAGATTTTAAAGGTATATACTTAGATAATTTAAGTATGAAAAAGATTATAAATAAGTTCAGTCTCTCAATAACTAAGGTAAATAACAACGAAATCAATCATTCAGGATACTTATATGTTTTAAAAAAAGACAATAAGGAGTATACTTTAAACTATATTTATACAACAAAACCTTTTAATGAAGAATCAATTATAAAAGATATTAGTATTTTATTACAAAATAGGGATTAGATATGAAACAATTTTTTCCACATATAACTAAAAACTTACCTTTTGAAATAAAAGAAG
>NVRL01000125.1 GCA_002732645.1 Sulfurimonas sp.
AAAATCTAATTATTGCCCAATATATGGGTTCTCCTATTTATTTAAAAAATGTAGCGAAGATTGAATATGGCTATGATATTCAACATTTTCAAAATTCTTTAGTCTCAACAAGAGATGATAACAACACTTTTGATGATCCTATTAAGCAAATTACACTTACCGTTTCTAAGTTAAAGGGTACCAATGCTGTTTATGTTGCTGAGGATGTACTTGAACTCTTGAATGAAAAGAGTGATTATTTTGAGAAAGCTGGAATAGGCTATATTATTACAAGAAACTATGGAGAAAGAGCAAATGAAGCAGTAAGTGAGTTGATGCAYCACCTTGTAATCACAATCGGTATTATAGGTTTAATTCTTATTCCGTTTCTTGGATGGAGAGAGTCTGCTGTTGTCTCAATTGCAGTACCCATGATACTTGCTACTACGCTTTTTATAGCATATATGACAGATCAAACCATTAATAGAATTACACTCTTTGCATTTTTGCTTAGTCTTGGTCTKWTAGTWGATGMTGCWATTATTGTTATAGAAAATATTCATAGAAGAATGCATTTAAAAGAAACGGAGAATCATAGTTTTGATAGGATTATCGTCGAAGCTACTGATGAGATAGGACCTTCTACAAATATTGCGACAATAGCAATTATTTTAACAATGATACCAATGGGGTTTGTTGGTGGAATGATGGGACAGTTTATGAAGCCCATACCGCTAAATGTACCTGTTGCACTTGCTGTCTCACTTTTTGTAGCCTATGTTTTTACACCTTTTCTTGCCAAGAAGATGATTAAACGCGCGAAAGGAACACACTAATAATGGAAGAGTTGATTTACGGTATTATAGATTCTAAAGCAAAAAGAAGAAAAGTAGGTCTCTATATTACTATAGCTTTTATTCTTTCTGTTATGCTGATTCCAACAAAACTAGTCTTAGCAAAGATGCTTCCAGGTAAGAGTGCAAATACTTTTAGTATCTATGTTGATACTGCGACAAACAGTTCTCTTTTTGAGACTCAGCAGGTAACAAGTTGTGTCCTTAGTCATTTAAAAAAAGAGAGTGCAGTAATAAATGCTGAAGTATATTTGGCTCAGGGAGCTCCACTTGACTATGCTGGTTTAGTTAAGGGAAGTGCACTAAAGAGAATGGAAAATCAGGCTGAAATAGTTGTAAACTTAAGTGATAAACACTCTCGTGATGAAACCTCATATAAGATGGTTCACCGCATTCGTCCCATAATTCAAAAGGCTTGTGAACCTTTAGTTAATAATACAAGTATAAAATTTATAGAGATGCCCTCCGGTCCGCCAACTTTTGCAACAGTTGTAGTTAATATTTTTGGTAAAGATAGCCAATTGATGCGTCGTACTGCTGAGCGTGTTGCCAGTGTTTTTGCAGAGACAGAAGGACTTGTAGATATAGATATTATGCAAGATGATATTTATCCATATTTTGAGATTATTCCTGATAAAGAAAAAGTTATCAGAAGTGGATTGAGTGTGGAGCAGGTAAATAATATTTTATACCTTGCTTTTGAGGGGATGGTAGTAGCTGTTAAAAACTCTAAAGTACAACAAGACCAAATTCCTATTTTTGTTCGTTTAGATGATGAAAGTAGAGAGATAAATCCGAGCAATAAAGATGGTATATATTTTAAACTATCCCGACTCAAATTACTGAATCATATGGGTATGATGATACCAATAAAAGAGGTAGTAAGTGTAAAAGAAATACCTTCAAGTCCAACTATTTTTAGAAAAGATTTACGGAATTTTGTAAGTATTACAGCTGAGTGTGACTTAGTGTCACAAGTTTATCCACTTTTGGAAGCTAGAGATATGCTTATTGAAAAACTAGCGAATGATTTTAATGTAACAAAAGTAGATGGTATGTCTACTTATATGTTTGATCTGAATCTTGTTGATAAGAGTACAGGTGAAGAGATGTTGCTTAGATGGGATGGTGAAATGAAAGTTTCATTGGATACCTTTCGTGATTTAGGTGGAGCATTTATAGCAGCATTAGTGTTGATGTTTTTACTGATGGTAATGTACTATAAATCTTTTGCACTAAGCGGCATTATATTATTAGCGAGTTTTTTATCTATTATCGGTGTCATAACTGGGCACTTTATTACCGACATGATATCTCTATTTTTTGCTGATATAAACTTCTTTTTAACTGCTACATCTTTGATAGGGTTTATATCATTAATGGGGATAAGTGCTAGGAGTTCTCTTCTTCTTATAGATTTTTCAATGGCATTAATAAAAAAAGGTGTTGAGAAAAAAAGAGCTATTGCGATATCTACAGCAACAAGAGCGAAACCTATTGTAATGACGGCAGTTGCTATTATATTAGGTTCTTTGCTTCTTTCAACTGACCCGATTTTCGGTGGTCTTGGTATTGCCCTCATCTTTGGTTCTATCGCCTCAACAGTTGTATCGCTATTTTTAGTTCCKGTCATGATAGTAAATACTGTGGCAATTTGTCCCAAAGGAAANGATCATGAGCATCATGAGTGTCATGGTGGAATAGAAGGTCACGTTGATCCTGAAAAAATGGGATTGTAGTAAAATTAAATCAAAAAAAGGAATAAAATGAAGAAAAAAATAACTCTTGCTCTTGTAGCAATTTTAGTAACAGCATCTCTTAGTGCAGAGGTTAAAAAAACTCTATATCCAAACGGAAAAGTTAAGTTTGAGAGAACTTATGAAAATGGAAAGTTAAATGGAACAGCTAGAGCTTACTACGATAATGGTCGCCTTAAGACAAAGACAAACTTTAAAGATGGAAAAGTTCATGGTACAACATATGGATACTATAAAAATGGTGTTTTAAAAGCTCAAATACCTATGTATATAGGTAAAATAGATGGTACTCAAAAAGAGTATTATAACAACTCTCAATTAATGTCTGTAAGTAAATATAGAATGGATAAGCTAATAGGTACAAAAAAGATTTACTACTCAAACGGAAATATGAAAGCAAAACTTAGTTTTGATGATAGTGGAGAGTTTTATGGAACTCAAAAAGAGTATTATTCAAATGGAAATATGAAATATAGAGTTACAATGGAAGATGGACGTGCTAAAAAAGGTCGTATATATGAGAGTGATGGAAGTGATAGAAAAATGAACGATCAAGACTTTGCTAAACTAGGCTTTTAAAAACCACAAAGTAATTTGATAAGTTCATGTAATGATAAGCATAATCATTGTATCATTGTTGTAGGTAGGTGAAAAAGGTCTAAAAAATACTTCTATTAGTTTGGAGTGGTTTTTGTAGGCTAAGTATTCTATAACAGGAGGTTTATTATGTGTATCCCTCATGGTGCCGCTGGCAGAAAAGATAATGGTTATATTGAGATAAAACCTAAAAAACATATAAAAAGAGTGCCGCAGACAATTTTTGAAAGTGGTGACCCTAATTTTGTTGATGAAAGAACCAGTGTGTACGTAAAAAAAGAAAAAAAATCGTTTCTCAGTTCGCTGCTTGATGATTAAAAGCAACCTACTTAAAACTACATTCGGACATGATAGTTTTCGCCAATCACAAGAAGAAGCTGTAGATGCTATTTTAAACTCAAGAGATTTAATCACTATCCTTCCAACAGGTGGTGGTAAGTCTCTTTGTTACCAGTTGCCATCATTGATGATGGACGGTGTGACTATTGTTGTTTCCCCTCTAATCGCTCTCATGCAAGATCAGGTTTATGYCCTTCAAAATAATGGTATTAAAGCAGAGATGATTAACTCTTCACAAGACTTTAATGATATTCAAAAGATTACTTATAGACTTCTTCAAGGTGAGATAAAACTGCTTTATATTGCACCTGAGAGACTCAGTGCAAATGGTTTCATTGAACTTTTACAAAGAGTTGAAATAAACTTTTTTGTTATTGATGAAGCTCACTGTGTAAGTGAGTGGGGACATGAGTTTAGAGCTGATTATAGAAACCTTTCTAAATTAAAGCAAATCTTTCCTGATGTTAGTATTGCTGCCTTTACGGCAACTGCTACACATAAAGTACAAGATGATATTGTTAACACTTTAAACCTCTCTAACCCTTTACAGCTTCGTGGTAAGACCCTTAGAGACAACCTGACTATATCAGCACAACAAAGATCAGGTAATGGTCGCACTCAACTTTTAAACTTTCTCTCTAAGCATAATGGAAAATGCGGAATTATCTATGCTTTTAGTAAAAAAGATGTTGAGACAGTTGCTGGTTTTTTGAAAACAAAAGGTTTTAAAGTAGGTGCATATCATGCGGGTTTCTCAAATGAAATAAGAAGTAAAGTATATAGAGAATTTATATATGAAGAGATAGATATAGTTGTTGCTACCATTGCATTTGGTATGGGCATAGACAAGAGTAATATTCGTTTTGTTGTCCATATGAGTATGCCAAAGACTATGGAAAACTATTATCAGGAAATTGGTCGTGCAGGACGAGATGGTTTAGAAGCACAGACCCTTCTTTTATATACAAAGTCTGATGACGTGAAAATGAGAAGCTTTATAGATGTTATAGAGAATTTAGAGTATAAAGAACTTCTCTATAATAAACTTCGCAAAATGTATAGTTTTTCCAACTCTAGTGAGTGTAGACACAAGGTGATAGCTAAATACTTTGATGATGATATAGATAGTTGTGGTGATATCTGTGATAACTGTAGGCGCGGTGAAGTTGAAAAAGTAGATATAACACTAGAGTCTCAGAAGCTTCTTTCTTGCATCTATAGATGCGAGCAGAAGTTTGGAATGATACATGTGATAGATGTTTTAAGAGGTTCTAAGGGACAAAAAGTATTACAGTTTAACCATGACAAGCTCTCCGTTTATTCGATTGGAAAGGATGTCAGCAAAGAAGTTTGGAATGCTATTGCTGACAGACTTTTTGAGTTAGATGCTATAGATATAGGAGAGTTTAGAGCTATAAAGCTTAAAAAATTTGGAGCTGGTATTTTACAAAAAAAAGTTGCCGTTGATATAGATAAACATAAAATGGATATAAAGGGCAGAGCTTCTAAGAAGGGAGAGTTAACTCCGGTTGAAGATAGTATATTTGATAGGTTTAAAGCTTTAAGACTTGATATAGCTTCAAAGAATGAGATACCTGCTTATATAGTTTTCTCAGATAAGACACTTTTGGAGTTTGCTCAAAAACTTCCACAGACAAAAGCTGACATATTAGATGTAAATGGCGTGGGAGAAGTTAAATATGAGAGATATGGAGAAGACTTTTTAGCTCTTTGTAAAGAGCTGAGTTAATATCCATTATTTGTATTAGTTAAGTCCACTTTAAAAATGATATAATGACAAAAATTTTAAGACAGCAGACTATACTTTGAAAAAAATTTTAATAATTAGTGACGGTAGAGCCGGAGAACATTTTATACAGAGGGTTGTTGAAACCTATACTAGTGAGAATATTTACTATGTTATTCAACCAAAAGCTAAAGAGTATGAAGATGTGAATCCGGCACGTTTTAAGTTTTATGAGTTTGATCCAACAAGTTTTTATAAGCTTTCTAATCTACTTAAAATGGAGTTTGTTCAGGTTATTATTGCTATGGATAGCCAACTTGATGTTGAAAATACCATTAAAAATATAAAGCTGGTTAAAAAACATCTCCGTGTTATTGTCTTAAATAAATGGAATATGGAAAATGAAGACCCAAATGTTGTCTTAGTTAATTCAAATGAACTTCTAGCATCCAGACTTTTAGACTACCTTCCAAATGTTCCAGTAATTGCACAAAATGTCGGTATAGGTGAGGGTGAAATAATGGAAGTTCTAGTTCCATTTGGAAGCTCGTTTGTTTATAGACATATCGGCGTTATTGAGCAAAAAATTGGCGTATT
>NVRL01000126.1 GCA_002732645.1 Sulfurimonas sp.
GCAGGTCGTATTAACTCTCGTCAGATTGAAGCAGCTCGTATTTCAGCTACTCGTCATATTAAAAGAAGTGGTAAAATTTGGATTCGTGTATTCCCTGCTAAACCATTAACTGCTAAGCCTCTTGAAACTCGTATGGGTAAAGGTAAAGGTGCAGTTGATCAGTGGGTAATGAACATTAAGCCTGGTCGTATCATTTTTGAAATGGCTGGTGTACCACATGATATAGCACGTGAAGCGCTAATTCTTGCAATGCACAAGTTACCATTCAAAACTAAAATAATTACTGCGGAGATGAGCAATGAAATATTCTGATTTAGCAGATAAAAATTCAGTAGAGCTTAGTGCTATGCTAAAAGAAAAGAAAACAGAATTGTTTACTTTAAAAATAAAACAAAAGATGATGCAATTAAATAATACTAGTGAACTTCGTATTGCTAAAAAAGATATTGCTAAAATCAACACTGCGCTTACTGCAGTGGCAAACTAGGGGCCAGGATATGACACATAAGCGTGAAATTCAAGGTAAAGTAGTTACTATTGCAGGCGATAAGACAATCTCTATGGTTGTTGAGCGTCGTGTAATGCATCCTCGTTACCACAAAGTTGTAAAACGTTTCAAAAAGTACTTAGTACATGATGAGCGTAATGAAGTAAAAGTTGGTGATGAGATTATTGCAATCGAATGTCGCCCACTTTCTAAGACTAAATCTTTTAGACTTAAAACAGTAGTATCAGSAGCTAAGTAATGATCCAAGGTTTTACTCGTTTAGTTGTAGCTGATAATACAGGTGCAAAAGAGATTATGTGTATTAAGGTACTTGGTGGTTCTAAGCGTCGTTATGCATCAGTAGGTGACGTTATTGTTGCTTCTGTTAAAAAAGCGACACCAACTGCTAAAGTTAAAAAAGGTAAAGTAGTAAAAGCTGTTATCGTTAGAACTGCTAAAGAGATTCACCGTGAAAACGGTTCTCTTATCCGTTTTGATGACAATGCAGCTGTTCTACTTGATGACAAGAGAGAGCCTATCGGTACTCGTATTTTCGGACCTGTTGGTCGTGAAGTACGTTACGCAGGATTCATGAAAATTGTATCTCTTGCACCGGAGGTTGTTTAATGGCAAAATTTAATTTCAAAAAAGGCGATACTGTAGAAATTATCGCTGGAGATGATCGTGGAACTAAGGCTACTGTTTTAGAAGTAATGTCTAAGAAAAACAAGGTTATCGTAGAGGGTTGTAAAATTGCTAAAAAAGCAATTAAACCAACTGAAGAAAATACTAAAGGCGGACATATCAATAAAGAGATGCCAATGGATATTTCAAATGTACGTAAAGTGGAGGCATAATAAATGGCTCGTTTAAAAGAAAAATATTTAGGTCTAAAATCTGAATTACAAGCTGACTTAGGAATCAAAAATCCTATGCAAACACCAAAAGTAGAGAAGATTATTATCTCTGTTGGTGCTGGTTTTGCTATGAAAGATAACAAGCTTATTAAAAACATTGAAGATACAATTACAACAATTGCCGGTCAAAAAGCAACTACAGTAATAGCTAAGAAATCAGTTGCTGGTTTCAAAGTTCGTGAAGGTATGCCAGTTGGTATCCGTGTAACACTTCGTGGTGAAAATATGTATAACTTTCTTGATCGTCTAGTATCAATCGCACTTCCACGTGTGAAAGATTTCCGTGGTGTTCCAAGAAATGGTTTTGATGGTCGTGGTAACTATAACTTCGGTCTTGATGAGCAACTAATTTTCCCAGAAGTAAGCTATGATTCAATCATGCAAATTCATGGTATGAATATTACTATGGTTACAAGTGCTGATTCAGATAAGGCTGGTTTTGCTCTTTTAGAGAAAATGGGTATGCCTTTTACTAAAGGGAGTAACTAATGGCTAAAAAGTCTATGATCGCTAAAGCGAAAAGAGAACCTAAGTTTAAAGTTCGTGGTTATACAAGATGTCAGATTTGTGGTCGTCCACACTCAGTTCTTCGTGACTTTGGTATCTGTCGTATATGTTTTAGAAAAATGGCAAATGAGGGATTAATCCCAGGTGTTAGAAAGTCTTCTTGGTAATCCAAGAGGAAACTACTAATTATTAGCAGTTTTAAACTTATCTAATCTCTTAAAACTATGTTTTATAGCTTTAGGGGGTTGTAGGGACTTTAGTCCCTGCTATGATAATGGGCTTTGCTCATTATCATATAACTATAAGTTTAAACTACACATTTAAGGAAAAATGAATGGCAATTAATGATCTAGTATCAGATGCGTTAACACGTGTTCGTAATGCAGGTATGAGAAGATTACCAGTTACTACTTTAGTTCACTCAAAGAGTGTTGAAGCTGTAGCAAATATCTTAGTAGATAAAGGTTATATCGAGAGTTGTAACGTTGTTGAAGACGGTGTTAAAAAAACTATTAAAGTTGTACTTAAGTATGATGAAGATGGTAAAAATGTAATTAATGAACTTAAAAGAATTTCTAAGCCTGGTAGACGTGTTTACAAAGCTAAAGAAGATATTAAAAGATTCAAAAATGGTTACGGAACTATTATTGTTAGTACTTCTCATGGCGTATTACCAAATGACAAAGCTTTCGAGCTTGGCGTTGGTGGTGAAGTTATGTGTACAGTTTGGTAGGGAGATAGCATGTCAAGAATTGGTAAAAAACCGGTAGAATTTGCAGCTGACATTAAAGTTAGTTCAAATGGAAATGTTATAACTTTTGCTAAAGGCAAAAATAGTGTTGATTTAGACACAAAAGGAAATGTTGACTTCTCTGTAGAAGGAAATGTTTTAACTTTTGGGGCAAAATCAGATGAGAAAGCTCATAGAGCATTCTGGGGAACATACAGAGCTTTGTCTCAAAATATTGTTGTAGGTTTAACTACTGGTTATTCTAAACAATTAGAGATTAATGGTGTTGGTTATAAAGCTGCTGTTAAAGGCAAAATTCTTAATCTTCAACTTGGTTTTTCTCATGATATTAACTATGACTTGCCAGATGTAATTGAAGCAAGTGTTGAGAAAAATGTTATTACTCTTAAAAGCCATGACAAGCAAAAGCTTGGTCAAGTTGCTGCAGAGATTAGATCATTTCGTCCACCAGAGCCTTACAAAGGTAAAGGTGTKAARTACRYGGAWGARSWTATCSKKCGTAAAGMMGSTAARAMKRMSWAGAAATAAGGGAGGAGTATAAATGAATGCTAAAGTATTAAAATCGAAAATTGCTAATCGTTTAAAGCGTAAGCGTCGTATTCGTGCAAAAATATCTGGTTGTGCTTCACTTCCTCGTGTTTCTGTATTTCGTTCAAATCGTTATTTAAGTGTACAAGCTATTGATGATGCATCTGCAACAACATTAGCGGCACTTAACTCAAAGTCAACAGGTCATAAATCTAATAAAGAAGGTGCAGCTGCACTAGGTGAGGCATTTGCTGCAACACTTAAAAAAGCTAACATTTCTGAAGTTGTATTTGATCGTAATGGTTACCAATACCACGGCGTTATAGCTGCATTTGGTGACGCACTTCGTGCTAACGAAATTAAGTTTTAGGGGCTGATATGGAAATCAATAGAGAAGATTTTGAAGAATCAATTGTAAACATTGGTCGTGTTACTAAAGTTGTTAAGGGTGGTAGAAGATTTCGTTTTACTGCACTTATCGTAGTTGGTAACAAAAATGGTACTGTAGGTTATGGTATGGGTAAAGCTAAGGAAGTTCCAGACGCTATACGTAAAGCAGTTGATAATGCTTTTAAAAACCTAACTACTATAAGTATTAAAGGTACAACAATAGCACATGATATTGAGCATAAGTACAATGCAAGTCGTATTCTTTTGAAGCCGGCATCYGAAGGTACAGGTGTTATTGCAGGTGGAGCAGCTCGTCCTGTTCTTGAGCTTGCAGGTATTCAAGATATACTTACAAAGTCAATTGGCTCAAACAATCCAGGAACACTTGTTCGTGCTACAGTTGAAGCACTTACTCGTATAAAAGGATAGAGAATGGGTATTGAAAATTTATTACCAGCAGTAGGTTCTACATGCAACCGTAAAAGAGTTGGTCGTGGACAAGGTTCTGGAACTGGTAAGACTGCTGCTCGTGGTCAAAAAGGTCAAAAATCTCGTTCAGGTTACAAGAGAAAAAGAAACTTTGAGGGTGGACAAATGCAACTTGCAAAACGTCTTCCTAAAGTTGGATTCTTTTCTCATAATATAAAACCTTACGTTATTAATGTAGAAAGAATTAAAGTAGTTGCCCAATTAGCTGAAATTACTATGGAATCTATCCGTGGTGTTCACAAAATGGGTGCTTCTGTTTCTAAAGTTAAATTAGTTGGTGCATCTGCTAAAGATTTAGCATCAAAAATTAAAGACGACAACGTTACTACAACAGGTAAATAGTCGTGAATAAAAATCTAGTAAATAAGATACTTATTACTATCGGGTTTTTATTCATCTACCGCCTACTGGCTTATGTGCCAGTACCGGGCGTTGATACTGCTGTTATTGCTTCATTCTTCGATTCACACCAAGCCGATGCACTAGGTTTATTTAATATGTTTAGTGGAAATGCTGTTGAGAGAATGTCAATTATTGCTCTTGGTATTATGCCTTACATCACTGCTTCAATCATCATGGAACTTTTAGCTGCTACTTTTGCTCCTCTAGGTCAAATGAAAAAAGAACGTGATGGAATGGTTAAGTACATGCAGATTATTCGTTATGCAACTATCGTTATTACAATTATTCAAGCTATCGGTATCAGTGTTGGTCTTCAAAGTTTAACCGGTCCAAATGGCAATAGTGCTATTTTAGCTGATCATAATACATTTATAATACTTTCTGCTGTTTCAATGTTAGCAGGAACAATGTTACTAATGTGGATTGGTGAGCAGATTACTCAAAGTGGTATTGGTAATGGTATTTCACTTATTATCTTTGCTGGTATTGTTTCAGCTATTCCAAGTGCAATTGGTCAAACAATTACTATGGTAAATACTGGTGCTATGAGTTTCTTAACTGTAATTGCAATTCTTGCACTTATACTAAGTACTGTAGCAGTTATCATTTATGTTGAACTCGGTGAGCGACGTGTACCTATTACATACGCTAAAAAAGTTATGATGCAAAATCAAAACAAAAGAGTTATGAACTATATTCCTATCAAGGTAAACTTAGCTGGTGTTATTCCGGTTATCTTTGCAAGTGCAATATTAATGTTTCCTATGACTGTAATGTCGAGTAGTACTAACCCTACTGTTCAGATGATTGCTGATTATTTGAATCCTAATAGTTACTTTTTTAACTTTTTAACATTTTCTTTTGTTGTTTTCTTTGCATTCTTTTATGCTTCGATTACATTTAATGCAAAAGATATTGCAGATAATCTAAAAAGACAAGGTGGATTTATTCCTGGTATTCGTACTGGTAATGCTACTATGGAGTTTTTAAATGAAACTGCTAGTAGACTAACTTTTACAGGTGCTCTATACCTTGGTCTTGTTGCGACTCTGCCATTTATGATTATCAAGGGAATGGGTGTACCTTTCTTCTTTGGTGGTACAGCGGTTTTAATCGTTGTTCAAGTTGCTTTAGATACTATGAGAAAAATTGAGGCTCAGGTTTACATGAGTAAATATGAGACACTAAGTGCTGTTGGTCTATAAATAATGGCCATTGCGCTTAGAAAACCTAAAGAAATTGAGAAGTTACGTGCTGCTAACAAAATTGTTGGTGGTGCGCTAGAA
>NVRL01000127.1 GCA_002732645.1 Sulfurimonas sp.
TTTCTAGAGTCTTTTTTTTAGTGAAGCGTACCACTTAAGTTAAAAGGCGCACAAAATGACAGCCAGAACTACACCGTTGACAGACACACAAATAAGACAGGCTAAACCAGATAGCAATAAGGTTAATAAACTTGCTGATGGAGATGGACTGCAACTTTTAATAAAACCTAGTGGCTCTAAAATATGGCACTTGCGCTACACCAACCCATTAAACAAAAATAAAACTATTAAAGAAGACTACTATAAAGGTTTGATAGCTAAATACAGAGAAAATACGCTTTATAAGAATATTTGGATTCAGCTTTTAGATAAAGATATAAACTCACTTTACAGAAGTTGGAGCGCTAAAAGGGGTGATAACCTTAGTAAAATTAGACAAGACCTTGTAAATGTTGCAGAGACTAAAAAAGTAGCTTACTCTGTAAGTGTCGGTAAGTTTAACTTAACCATAAAAGCTATAGTTCCTCTTTCTATAGGTAAAGAATTTATCGGGATGATAGAGGTTATCTCACATTTTAACTCTATCTCTAAACAGTTGAAAAAATCAAATATTGACTCTGTGGTTGTACTAAAAAAAGAGTTTAAAAAACAACTCTTATATCCATTTACTAAGCTGTTTATAGATAACTACTATGTAGCAAATTTTGATGCACCTAAAGAAGCACGAAACTATTTAAAAAATAATGGAGTAGAAAAATATTTTAATAACTCATACAAAATAGAAAATGGTCAGATTATAACTTCTTATGAACTGAAAAATAAAAATGAGAAACCTGTAGGTTACTACATCATGTTTAAAAAAATCGATACTATATCAAATATGGATCTTGATTTCTTTATGTTCAAGTGGATGGCACTTGGTATAATTGTGATGCTGAGTATCGCGATTATTATTAGTTCTATGCTCTTTTTTGCCAATAGAAGGCAGAAAAAATATTTTCATAATATTATTAATTCTGCTACAAATATTGTACTAATTAACAATAGAAAATCTATTTTAGATGTCAATAAAATCTTTTTTAAATATTTTGACAAATATAAAACCCTAAAAGAGTTTTTAGCAGAAAATGAGTGTATATGTGACTTTTTTGTAGAAGAAGATGGATACATAAAAGCTAATATGAATGGCAGTAAATGGGTTGATTATCTAGTAGAGAACAAATCTAAAGATCACAAGTTGAAAGTAGATATATTTGGTAAAATCTATTATTTCTCTGCAAGTGCTTCTAAGGTTTTAAGAGAGAAAAATCATTACAGCATTGTACTTACAGATATAACAGAACAGGAAAACTATAAAAGAGAGTTAGAGCACATAAGTGTTACTGATTCACTTACCGGCATAGGTAACCGTAGGTATTTTCACCAAAAAATAGAAGAAGAGATACAACGTGCAAAGAGATATAAGCATTCTTTATCTTTAGTGATGTTTGATATAGATTTCTTCAAACAGGTAAATGATAAACATGGTCATAGYGTTGGGGATGAAGTTCTAATAGAGTACACAAAACTAATAGCTTCCCTTCTTCGTCAAGGTGATCTTTTAAGTAGAATAGGTGGTGAAGAATTTATGATAATACTTCCACATGCTAGAAGAGACGAAGCACAAAAAATAGCTGAGAAGTTAAGAGCTAAGGTCKAGTTCTCTCAAAAAATACTTCCTATTACTATGAGTTTTGGAGTTGTTGAGTATATTGTTGGTGAAGATATAGAATATATCTTTAAAAGAGTTGATGACGCACTTTATAAGGCTAAAGATAGCGGAAGAAATATAGTTGTTGTAGGGTAGATATTGTATTACACTAATGAAATAAAAGCGCTTAAGCGTTCGGCTAGATATAGAACAAGAGAAGTAGTTGATAACACTGTCTTAGACTTTGCATCTAACGACTACTTGGGACTCTCTCATAATAAAGAGCTTCATAATAAGACATGCCAAATACTCTCAGAACTTCCCATTCACAGTTCAAAAGCTTCTCTTTTRGTAAATGGTTATCATCAGATACATAAAGATTTTGAAGACTCTTTAAAAGAGGCTAACGGATTTGAAGATGCAGTTGTACTTGGTAGTGGTTTTAATGCTAATATAGCTCTTRTAGAAGCACTTGTTAGACGTGGTGATGAGCTATTTATGGACGAGCTTTAYCATGCATCTGGAGTACTAGCATCTCAGCTTAACGCCATTAATGTAAAGTTCTTTAAGCATAACGATATGAAAGAACTATCTCAGATGCTGAACTCTTCAGATGCTAAAAGAAAGATAGTAGCAGTTGAGGGCATCTACTCTATGGATGGTGATTTGGTAGATGCTGAGGTTTTTAGCATCTGCGACAATGCAGATGCTATTCTTATAGTAGATGAAGCACACAGTAGCGGAGTTGTTGGCAATAAACTGATGGGGGTCTTTGATCTTTATAACATTGTGGCAAAACCAAACCACATAAAGATGGGAACACTTGGTAAGGCTTATGGAAGTTTTGGTGCTTACATCTTGGCATCTGAGCATATAGTTGACTACCTTATAAATCGTGCAAAGCCGATTATATACGCTACTTCACTATCTCTATATGACACTTTACTAGCCCATAACTCTCTAAAGTATATACTCTCAAACATAAACTCTTTAAAGGGTGAAATAGCAGTTCGTCAAAGAGTTGTTTATGAAGAGCTTGGCATCAGTGTTGAAGGTCTAATAGTACCTATATCTATAGGTGATAATGCTAAGGTTGTAGATATTAAAAATAGACTATTTTGTGAAGGTTATGCAGTCGGTGGCATAAGACAGCCAACTGTTAAAAGTGCTATCATAAGACTCATAGCAAGACTTGGTCAGAGTGAAGATGAGTTAAGAACTCTATGTAAATCAATAAAAAGTATGACAGTTTGAAATATTTAACAAGAGAGGCTCATTTTTTTTGTACAATTGTGCCAATAAAAAGTTGGAGATAAGGTTTGTATAGAATATCGCAAAGAAGATACCTTGGTAATAAAAATAGAATCTTAAGTTTTATAGATGAGATTATAAAAACAGAGGTTGGAGCGTTTAACTCTCTGTGTGATATATTCTCCGGAACAGGTGTTGTAGGAGAGTATTTTAACGCTAAAAACAAAAAGATAATCTCTAATGACTTGCTCTATAACAACTATGTCTCATTAAATGCTTTTTTAAACCCAGAACCTTACAATGAAGTAAAACTCCTAAAAATCATAGATGACTTTAATAAGTTGGAAGTTGAAGAAGATAACTACTTTTCGGAGAATTTTGGAGATAGATATTTTTCTATGAAAGTGGCAAGAAAAATAGGTTATATAAGAGAAAATATACGAGAGCTTTTTGTAAATAACCATATAAATCAAAAAGAGAAAAATATACTTCTGACATCTTTGATGTACTCAGTTGATAGAATAGCAAATACTGTGGGGCACTACGATGCTTACATAAAAAAAGATATAAAAAAGCAAGAACTAGTGATGAAGATGCTTGATATTAAGAGTGCTGAAAATGAGAAAAATGAAATTCACAACAAAGATGCAAATCTYTTAGTGCGAGATATAGAATGCGATGTTCTTTATCTTGACCCTCCGTATAACTCCAGACAGTACTGTGATGCTTACCACCTTCTTGAAAACTTATCTCTTTGGAACAAACCAGAAGTTTTTGGAGTGGCAAAAAAGTTCGACAGAACAAAAATAAAAAGTGACTACTCAAAAACAAGTGCAGCAGAGAGTTTTGATGATCTTATACAAAATGCAAAGTGTAAATATATCCTACTTTCTTACAACAACATGGGTGAAAAAGGCAACTCTAGAAGTAATGCAAAAATCAGCGATGAGGATATTATAAAAAGTATGTCTAAGCGTGGAGAAGTAAAGGTTTTTGAGAAAGATTATAAAGCATTTACAACTGGGAAAAGTAAGCATAGCGATAACAAAGAGAGAGTTTTTTTTGTTAAGGTAATCTAGCCCTTTAACATTAGATAAATTACAAGTATTATAAATATATTAAAGGAATGTTATTTTGGAAAACATAATGATTGCTACAGCAGATACTACGGTTGTTGGCTTTATTAATTCTAGCATGGAGTTAGAATATACAGAATATAAAGCTTACGATGGTGGATTTATTGAACTTGATAATATAAATAAGTACACAAAAAAAGAGTTAACTGATATACTAGCTTCTTTTGTTAATCTAAATAAAGAAGATATAGAAGTTTTTAGTTAAAATTTTACTTATATGCTATAGGTCAGGAATAAAAACTATAAATACTTGAAATATAGTATAGCACCTTTTCTGTGGATTCCTTTTAATCATTGGTATGGAAACTTTTCTCTAAGAAAAACTATTTGATACATATTGTATGTTGATAAAAACATACAATATGTATATCATAAACAATGATAAATAAGCACTTAATTATACAATTTGGTTTAAAAATTAGAGAGCTAAGAGAAGCAAAAGGCATTAGCCAAGAAAAATTAGCTTTATCTACTGGTTTTCATAGAACATATATTGGAATGATTGAAAGAGGTGAACGAAATATTTCTCTTTCAAATATGGCTGTTTTTGCTAAAGTATTCGAATTAGACCTTTCAGAATTACTTGATTTTAAGAAAGCAAATTCTTTTAAAAAATACCAAATTAAAACTCAATAATAATGTCAAGAAAACATTCATTTACATTAACATTATCAAATAATATTACAGAAAAAGAAGGTGTCATCTTTCTTTTAGATAATCATACGGGATTTTTTAAAATTGATCTAGAAACAAAAAAAGAATTACTTGACTTGTTAAAAATAGAAAGAAGATACTTACAATCTTTTGATTTAATTTATATTCCTGATATGGTAGGAAAAACAATTGATTCAGATTCTTTAAAAACTTACTTAGAAGATATTATATTTGTAGAATTAAAAACTACAAAAAAATATTTACCAAATAATCCTAAAGGATTTTTTTTCGGTGCAACTGAAAATGAATTTAACTTTGGAAAAATACTTAAAAATAAATTTTTATTTTGCTTTGTAACTTTAAATGAAAAAGCACCATCGTTTGTCTTGCTAAGTATAGAAGAGCTTGATAAAATTATTAGAAATAAACGTATTCAATATCAGATAAATTTATAATTATAGTGTATTTAAGTAAATTTTTTTTTGGTCACCATCAATAGAAGAAGAAAATATTATTTTAAGAATCGAAACAATAGAAAAAGAAGTAACTAATGAAGAATATTTAGAGATTTTAATAAAATCTAGAAACTTTTAAGTGAGATAATATGGTAAATAAGAAAGATATAATATTTCAGAGTTATTCTTGGAGCTATGGAACGACAAGCTTTAGGGTATCAGAGCTAAAATACAAAATAGAAAGACAATTAATACGACTTAAAGAGCTTTGGGACGAATACCCAACTAGTACCTGGATAGAAATACAAGATATATATTTTGACATACTTGTAGAAGAAGGTTTATCTAAATCAACATCTAAAAATAAAGCTAAAGATGCAAGACAGAAAACATCTTCATTAAAAGATTTAGGACTTATCACTGAAGATAGAAAAATAACAAATATTGGGGAAACACTTTATAAAATTAATAAAAAGAATAAACTCAATATAGATAATATATTCGGTGTAAAGAATGATAATTTTATATATTTTAAGCAACTGCTTAAAATAGAATTTTCTAAGTTTTCAAATTCTAGAAGTTATTCAAAATTTAAAAT
>NVRL01000128.1 GCA_002732645.1 Sulfurimonas sp.
GTTTTAAAGACTTCTCTTACTTCAGGGTTTAGTTTTTCAGCTCCGGCTATAATGAGTCTTAGACTATCAAACATCAAAGGGTGTACTTTTTTATTTTTGGCATAGAGTCTTAAAAATGTTGAAGTCCCAAACATAATAGTTGCATTGTATTTTGCTACTGCCTTTCCTATACCGACTGCATCTGTAGGATCAGGATGACATACCATAGGAATACCTTCCACAAGTGGCAACCATGTTGTAGCAGTCAGACCAAAAGCATGAAACAGCGGCAAAGATGCTAAAAGTACATCATGATTTTGCATATTAAGTACATCAGATATCTGTTTTATATTTGCCATAAAGTTTTTATGAGTAAGCATCACACCTTTTGGTTCACCTTCTGAACCGGAACTAAACAAAATAGCTGCTACTTCTTCATTTGAAACCTTTTTAATAAAGAGCGCTTTTATTAAAAAAGTGGGCAGTATTTTTACAAGAAGGAGTATAGTTATTGCTTTAGCTTTAGAGATTTTACTTTTTAAATCTTCTAGGTAAATAACATTACTTCCACTTAAAAGTTCATCAGTATCAACACCCTTGGCACTAAGTTTTGTAATAAACTGCCTTGCCGTGTATATAGTTTTAATATCTGCTTTTTCTATAGATGCCTTCAAAGAACTCATAGGTGCAGTGTAGTTAAGATTTACTACCGTTTTTCCAGCCATAAGTGTTGCCATATTTACTATRGCTCCGGCTGAAGTTRTCGGCATCAATATACCTATATTTTGATCTCTATTTTGTTTTATAAAATCAGAAAATAAAATTGTACTAAGTAGCGTTTTTGAATATGAAAAACTTCCACCTTTTGAGTCTGACATACAAAACTCTGAACCCAATCTTTTGGCAGTATCTACCCAAGCTTCTTGCATCGATACAAAACTTTGAGTATGACGTTCCCATGAACTAAATGACAACTCAAAAACTTTTTGTTTTACCTCTGAAGCAGAACTCGATATATCCATAGCTTTAGCAAAAGAGACAATAACATCTCTTTTTTTACTCTTTGTAGCCTCTTTAAATTTTGTAGAAGAACGAGAAAACTCACTTCCCCACATTCCASGAAGGTAAAATGGAACTATTACAGCATCTGCATCTTTTGCCATAAGTTCAAAACCCCCTTTAAACTCATTTAGCTGTCCTGTACGGCTTATTGTTCCCTCTGGGAAAAGACAAACTACTTCTCCTGCATTAAGATACTCAGTAACTTTTTGTGCTGCTTCTTTTGCTCTTCTAGCAGAAATGGGAATAACATCAAAAAAGTCTAGAAAGAACTTCAAGTACCATTTTTCATAGATAGCTCTATCCATTACAAAACGAACACGTCTTGGCATCGTCATCTGAATGATAGCCCAATCCAACCATGAGATATGATTTCCTAAAAGAAGAACACCACCTGTTTGAGGAATATTATTAAACCCTACAACTTCGAGTTTAAAACGACGAGAGATAAGTAAAGATACTAAAAATATAACCATTGACTGAGGAATATATCTAACAACATAGATAGAGCCGAAAAATGTAACAACAAGCATCGTATAAAAAAGTCCCACACTGTTGATGCCAATAATAGCAAAGACAACAGTAAGAGCTAAAAATGAGATCATAGATACATTTTGTATGAAGTTGTTTCCAGCTAGTGTGATACCAAGCTCATGCTCTTTTGCATTTATCTGAATAAGAGAGTTTAAAGGAACAATAAACAAGCCTGCGAAGAATCCAAAAACTAAAAAGTTAAGACCAAGAAGCGTAGTGTTTGTTAAATTAGGAAGAAAGAACAGAGTCACGGTAATACCTAAAGCGCCGATAGGGATAATTCCCGTCTCTACATAGTTCTTAGATAACCTTCCTGCGATAATAGAACCCATAACAATACCAATACCTGCTAAAGACATCATCCCTTGGACTATTACAGTATTACTCATCATTAGTACATCTTTAGCGTATGTAGGAAAACCAGCCA
The DNA here is from genome assembly GCA_002732645.1 of Sulfurimonas sp. Classification (GTDB taxonomy): domain Bacteria; phylum Campylobacterota; class Campylobacteria; order Campylobacterales; family Sulfurimonadaceae; genus Sulfurimonas. The sequence goes on from NVRL01000128.1 coordinate 2,000, forward strand.
GTACAACTTGAGATACTGACCAAAAAAGAGCCAGACCAACTATAGAGTTTAAAACGATGCTGTTGCTAGAGATAATCTTAAGATTTGATTTTAGATATTTTCCAGTGTAGTATTTTTTTGAATCAAAACTAATATTGTTCTTAATATTTGTATCTGGAAGTCTATAAGCTAAAACAAGCTCGATTATTGAACCAATAACAAGAGCCCAACCTACAGGAGCGATAAGCTGTAAAATCTCTTTTGGAGAACTATATGCTTGATTCGTGAGTAAACCTTCAAAAAATGTAGAATAGATAAATATTCCACCTAAAATAGCAACAGTTGTAATAGCCTGAACTATACCGTTTCCAAGTGTCAGATGCTTGTTACCAACCAACTCTTTTATGTATCCGTACTTTGCAGGAGAGTAAATAGCAGACTGAACAGCTAATACAATAGTCAAAAAGAATGCAAACTCAAAAGCACCCATATAATATGACCATGTAATAAGAAGTGTAATAAACACAGCAGCCCATGCTGCAACTCTGATTACCCTACTTTTACTAAACTTATCAGATAAAAATCCTGATGGAGAAAATAGTAAAACAAAGGGAATTAATATAAGTGCATTTACTRCAGCAGTTAAAATAATCTGTGTTTGACCATCATAAATTTTAAATATAGTGTTTTGAATAATAATTTTATGACCTAAGTCTGTAAAAGCATTTAAAAATACAACTAATAGATATGGCATAAAGCCTCTAATTTTCCAGATAGTAGATGTTTTGTCAAGCATATCACTCTCCTAGTGTTTTATTGTTAACAGAAGTATGCCTAAAGATTTTAAAAGTGTCAAGTGTTACTCTACACTTTATAGTTTTTTATTGATAATTTAATTCTTGATACTTATTATTGTGTAGATATGTAACTTATTAAAGGAGTGTGTAAATTGAAGAGAAAGTAGCAATAGCTACTTTCGTTATTGTCTATATTTTATTTAAGTGAGTCAAAAATTCTTCTGGTTCTATAAAACCTATAATAGTTTTGGACTTGATTAATTTAGAGTTTTCATCAAAGAAAAGTATTGCAGGTGGACCGAATACTCCGTACTTTTTACTTAAGTCTTTTTGCTCTTTTTTGTTATCTGTAACATCTGCCTGTATTAAGATAAACTCATCCATTTTGTTTTTAACACTTTCATCTGCAAAAGTAACTTCTTCTAACTCTTTACAAGAAGTACACCAGTCAGCGTAAAAATCAAGCATGATCTTTTTACCTTTATGTTTATCTAAAAGTACATCCAACTCTGCAATAGAAGTTACTTTAACAAACTCAACATGTTTTCTCTGTATTTGAGAAACATTTGAAGCAGCTTGTGGCTTTAAAAAGGATAGAGGCTTAGTCATACTTGTTGAGCCCCCTAAAACACCGATAAGAAGAGCTACAGAGTAGATAAAAGTTAAAACAGCGATAGTTCTTTTWAAAATATSTGCATCTTTATCAAAAGCTCCAAGATAGATTGCAAAACCTATTCCGAGCATAGAGTAAAGAAGCATAGTAAAATATGCATCTACAATACGCTCTAGCATCCACACAGCAACTACTAGCATCATAATACCGAAGATAGCACTAACCATCGTCATCCATGCTCCAGGCTTAGGCATAAATTTACCAGCACTCACACCAACAACTATAAGTGGGATACCCATACCTATACTCATGGAAAACAGTGCCATTCCGCCAAGAACAGCATCTCCAGTTTGACCGATATAAACTAATGCACCGGCTAATGGAGCAGCAACACAAGGTCCGACAATAAGAGCTGATARAAATCCCATAACAGCTACACCCATATATCCACTATGATGACTAGATGCACTCACCTTTGCCACTAAAGCATCTGGGACTTTAAGTTCATAATAACCAAACATGCTCATAGCTAAAACTACAAAAATAGCTGAAAAAGAATATATAACCCATGGTGTTTGAAGAGCCGCTTGCAAGTTAGCTCCAAAGAGACCTGCCATAACTCCAGCAATTGTGTATGCCACTGCCATTGCCAAAACATAAACTATAGAAAGAGCAAATGCTTTTCTCGTTGTTAAACCTTCACCTTGAGAGATAATAACACCTGAAATRATAGGAACCATAGGAAATACACATGGAGTTAGTGCAAGTAGCAGACCAAAGCCTAAAAATGTTAAAAGAATTACAAAAATATTTCCTGATTTGATAGTGTCTGCGATTACATCAGTCTCTGATTTTTCTACGACTAAGCTTTTTAACTCTGGCTTTTTTCCTGATGAAACACTTAGCTTTGATGTATCAATATCAAAATTATAGACTTTAGTAAGTGGCTCATAACAAAGTCCCTGTTCAGAACAGCCTTGATAAGAAAAAGTAAGCTCGATACTCTTAATTCCTGCAACACCATCGTCCTTTTCCAATGTAACTACAAAGCTTGGCGACTCTAAGTAAACCATCTCTTCATGGTGCTCAACACCTTTTGGTCCATCTATTTTAGCTATTGATATACCACTGCCCTCTTTGATAGAAAACTTCATTTGTTCTTCATATACATAGATATCTTTAGCAATATTAAGAGTAGCCTCTACTTGCATCTGAGAGTTAACTTTTGCATCTGGTATAAATGCTTCATCTGGCATTAAAAATTTAGGAGCTGAGAATATAAGGGTGGAAGTAAAAAGTAGTAAAAGTAGTTTTTTCATATAAATTTGCCTATTAAAATAATTGAATTATTATAACTAATAAAAATGTGATATCTATTATCTTTTGTGATATTAATGGAGTCTAAATTACTATTGTCACAAAACTGTTACTACAATTAGCAACTAAAAAGTTGCTAATTAATCACGAACAGGAATGTAAGCAAAACCCTGATTTTGTTTATCAATAAGACCTATTGTAGAAGTAGGAATAATCTTAACAAAACTAACTATATTTTCAGCATTTAACTTATTTTTTTTCATACCAGATTCACACATAAAAAACTCAACATCATATGTATCTGACATAGTTGCTATTCTTGTCTTAAGCTCTGCATATACTTTCATAAGTTCTTTATCATCTTTATACATAGTCTTTTTAGGATCTTTTACAAAAAATCTATATGCACCACCATGTATTACAACTGCAACTTCTAACTCTTTTAAGTTACCTTCATAATGATTCTTATGAACAACGATAGCTTTAAGTATATTTTTTTGGAACTTTTCAACACTACTAGTCGTTAAGTCAATAACAACTTTAGATGYARWAYCWKYMGCRYYAWSYAWTYYMWYARAKRYNAGWWACMMYMTAAACTTTTTCATAATTTCACACCTATTCAGTTATTTCAGATAAAATAGACTCAAAACTTTTTTGTGCTTTTATTAAAACAGCTT
>NVRL01000129.1 GCA_002732645.1 Sulfurimonas sp.
CAGGCGCTTGTTCAGGAAATGGGATTTTATTTGATATTTCTGATATTTGTCTAGTCATCCAAGCTGGATTTATTTTTATAAGTGTTTCATTTATGTCAGTAAGAAGAGTGTTATTTTTTAAGTAAGGATTAGGTTTTAGTCCATCTTTGGCTTTAACGTAAACACCACCATATTGTGCGTTCCATGCACGAGTATCTACCATTCCTTGAAAGTGAGCTTTTGCTTCTTGTATTAGCTGTTGTTCAGAGAGTCTTTTCTCATTTTCTTTAGAAGAGACAAGTTGGAAGATTATAAAAAAGGTGATTAGAGAGATAAAGAAAGATATAGTAAAAAAGAACAAATGTTTTTGCACGGTTATTTTCATTGAGTATGCCCTTGAAAAATGTTCTACATTGTATCATAAATGATTAGAGATGCCCTATAGTAATATATAAGTAATCCCACTATGTTATAATCTTCCAAAGGATAAGTTTTAATGAAAAAAAGAACAAAAATCTTAGCAACAGTAGGTCCTGCATCTGACTCACAAGAGATAATAGAAGCTCTTATGAAAGCTGGTGTGAACGTATTTCGTCTAAACTTTTCACACGGTACGCATGAGTATCACTACGAAGTTTTACAGCGTATTCGTAAAGCTGAGAAAAAGACAGGTTATTTTGTAGGAGTACTYCAAGATATCAGCGGTCCTAAGATTCGTGTAGGTCATTTAGAGGATCCTTTTGAACTTGAAACAAATGATATCATCGAGTTTGTAAAAGAAGAAATTACGGGTGGTAAAGTAGGGGACAACTCTTACAGAACTTGTATAAATCAGCCTACTATTTTAGACCAACTAAAAGTAGGGGAGTTTATCTATCTTTATGATGGGATGATTCGTACTGAAGTTATTGAAATTCTAGAAGCATCTGTAAAGGTGAAAGTTAGAAATAGCGGAGTACTGACTTCTAAAAAAGGTGTAAACTTTCCAAGCACCAGACTAGGTATAGATGTTTTGACTCCAAAAGACAGAGTAGATATGCTTTGGGGAATCCAAAATGATGTTGACTTTATGGCTATCTCTTTTGTGCAAAATGCACAAGATATGATAGATGCTAGAAAGATTATAAACGATAATAATGGCAGAGTTCAACTATATGCAAAGATAGAGAAGTTTGATGCAGTTGAGAATATAGATGCTATTTTAGAACATAGTGATGGTCTTATGGTTGCTCGTGGAGATCTTGGCATCGAAGTGCCGTTTCATGAAGTTCCGGCTCTACAAAAGATGCTGATAAAAAAAGCAAATGAAGCTTCAAAGCCTGTTATTACTGCTACTCAGATGCTACTCTCTATGACTACAAATGACACAGCTACCAGAGCAGAGATAAGTGATGTGGCAAATGCTGTTTTAGATGGTTCAGATGCTGTAATGCTTTCAGAAGAGAGTGCGATAGGGCATAACCCTGTATTGGCAGTTAAAACTATGATGGAGACAATAATAGGGGCTGAGAAAATCTACCCATATAATAAGCTCTCATTCTTTAAGATAACAGATTCAACAGACAGTATAAATGAAGCAGCAGTAAGACTATGCGAAGATATAGATGCCTGGGGACTTATAGGTTTGACATCATCTGGTTCATCTGTTAGAAAGATTTCACGTTATCGTCCTCGCCGTGATATATATGCAGTAGTACACGATGAAAAAGTTGCAAGATTTTTAACAATATGTTGGGGAGTTGTTCCTGCTTTTATGGTTGAAGAGGGTTCCATTGGACAGATGATGTGTAGTGTGATGAACCAAGGTATAGAGAGAAAAGTTTTGAAGCTAGATAAGAGTTATATACTCACAGCAGGAGACCCTGTAGGAGTGGCTGGATCTACAAATATGATCCGTATACTTAGAGAACATGAGATGCRGTTTTTTAAGTCACTTACTTATTAAGAAGTCGGCTTGGGAAACTCAATCTCAAAGAGTGCTCCATCTTCATTATTTGACACAGAGATTTTACCGCCATTTTTCTCTGTGATCTCTTTAGCAATATAGAGTCCTACCCCACTACTTTTCGTCCCACTTTTCAACGGTAGGAAAATATCGTTGATTATAGACTTATCAATGCCACCGGCATTATCACTAATGCATAACTTATGATTTTCTATATCTACTTTYATTTTAGGCTCTTTTATATCTCTTTGTTTAAAAATATCTCTAGCATTATTGATGATAGAAAAGATTATTTGGGTAAATTCATTTGCATTCCCATAGGTCTCTTCTGTCTCAGTGGAGTTAAGAGAGATGTCTATCTTGTTGTACTTTAGAGTCGCATCTGAGATGTCTAGGACTTTATTTACAGCTGAAGTTAGAGAAAAGGTCTCACTTGAATAGGATGGTTGATAAAAGTTTCTAAAAGTCTCTACAGTTGTCGACATAAAGTTAATAAGATCTTGAGATTTCTCTATCTTTGATAGTTGCTCATCTTTTGTGCTTTCTTTCTCTTGTTCAATTTTTATCTTTTCTCCTATGTTTAGAGAAGATAAAGAGGCTAATGGTTGTTTCCACTGATGTGCTATATGCATAAGAAGTTCACCTAAGGCAGCTTGTTTTGACTGCTGATGAATCATCTGTTGCTTTATTCTATTTTTTTCAAGTTCCTCTTCTACTCTTAATTCTAAGTCCTTCTCATAAGCTCTTAGTTTTAAATGAGTGTTGACACGAGACATAAGTTCATTTGGGTTGAATGGTTTTGTGATATAGTCGACTGCTCCAAGTTCAAAACCTTTTTGCATATCTTCTTGCTTATCAAGAGCGGTTAAAAATATGATTGGGATATGAGAAGTTTTTTTGTTGCTTTTTAAGATAGTACATACCTCAAAGCCATCCATTACCGGCATCATAATATCTAGCAAAATGAGATCTATCTCTTCACAATCTGCTACTTCTAAAGCTGTTTTTGCATCTATGGCTGTAATTAGGTCATACTCTTTTAATAGTTCAACCAACACATCGATATTTTCTTTAACATCATCAACCAATAAAACTGTTTGTATATTCTTTATGATAACTCCTTTTACGCATAAAATATATGTTTAAAATAAAGTATTTGTAGTAATCCGTCAGTAGTCTTCTATTAAATTCATTTTACCATATTTACTGTTAGAAGTGCCTTTGTGACACATAATTAGCCAATACTAGCCAACCTTTTAAGTTTCAACAAGTTATAATATAAATCAATAATTAATGAAAGTAATATATGAAAATAATATTTTTGATTTTCTTGTTTTTTAACGTGTTAATTGCGGATACAATAAAAGTATATTTCTATACAACAGAAGCACATATTAGTGATTTTAAATCCCTAAAAGTTGGTTTTGATAAATATCTGGGAAAACATGGTGATTATGAGTTTCAACCTTTTAATGATAAAAAGACTTTTGAGAAGTATTTAAAAGATAAAAACTCCATAGTGGTCCTATCAAGTTGGCACTACAAAAAAATATCAAAAAAATTTTACTTAGAGGCAAAGTTAGTGGCTCAGAAAAAAGCCACAATACGAGATACAAAGATACTTGTAGGAAAAATAAAAGATTTAAGAGAAGATGTAAAAGTACTTGTAGGATTGAAAGATCTTCCTCTAAAAGGTGTTGTAACTTCAGCTTACGATAACGAATATACAAAGGAGCTTCTATCAGCTCTAACAAACAATAAATCGGACAACCTTTCAGTTTTAATAGTTCCAAAAGAGATAGATGCTCTTATGAGTGTTAGTTTTGGTATGAGTAGATTTGCTCTTGTCTCAAGAGATAGTTTAAGACTTCTTAAAAAGATTAATCCACGATTATCAAATAGTTTGAAAATATACAAAGAGTCAAAACCAACATATAGAATACTAGTCGCTTGCAATAAAATAGATAAAGAGAAACTCAAACTAATGTTAGTTTTTGAAAAGATGAACTTAGATAATAATGGAAAAAATATTCTCAAGATGATTGGAATAGATAAGTTAGTAATCTTAAGTTCCAACGATCTAGAAAATCTAGGTGGTGCAAAATGAGATTATTAATTTTAATATTAATTGTAACACTATTATTACAAGCAGAAGAAATTTTAGTTATCAACTCTAATGCAAAAATAGAAAAATATAAAGAAGCAGAAGCAGGATTTAGAAAAAGTATAAACAGAGCTTTTAAAACATTGGACATAGCAGATATGAAAAGTAGTGAGGTAAAAGAATATCTTAATACTGAGAACCCAGATATCGCATATGCGATAGGTTCTAAAGCTTATCAATATGCAAATATGTTTATACCAAATAAGAAAATATTCTTTTCCTCAATAATGAACTGGAAAAAATTAAATATGAGTGGGGAAAGGTTTGGCATATCTCATGACCTTCATTCTGAGATGCAACTAATGCTAATTAAATTAATTTTTAGTGATATCAAAACTATTGGGATTATTTATAGTAAACATACTCAAGATGTTATGCAGGAATTCAAAAAAAATTCAAAAAACCTTAGGATAAAAATACTACCTAAACAAGTCAGTAAAGACTCTATCTCAGATGAGAATTTTGTTGATATTCTAAGTAAAACAGAAGCAATGATAGTGTTACCTGATCCAATCCTTTTAAGTGATGATAAGATTGTTAAAAAAATATTTAAACTATCAAAAGAGCAAAAGAAACCAGTTTTTGCATATCATAAGTCTTTCATAAAGTATGGGGCTGCTCTGGTCACATCTGTAGATAACCAAACTATAGGGAGACAGGTGGCTACTATGATAAACAGTAGTACTTACAAAGATGTTAGTAATAAGGTTCTTCATCCAGCTGGAACAAAAGTTATTTTCAACAAAAAAGTAGTGATAGAACAAGGTATAAAATTTGATAGCTACGCTGCATCTATAATTACTGAGGTAATTGAGTGAATCTAATTAATAAATTTTTACTAAGTATTTTGTCGGTTTTGCTGTTGCTAGAGAATTACCCATAGTAAATGAGAATATATTTATCGTAGTTCTCTGTTTGCTTTACGGTGCTTTTAGCGGTGTTTTTTTAAC
>NVRL01000001.1 GCA_002732645.1 Sulfurimonas sp.
CATATAAATCATATTTTTATGCTCAGCACTCTAAATTTAGTGGGATTGAAGAAGTTAAAAGTGGTGATTATTGAGATGGATACTTTGCGAGAAACTATCATGTATTTTCAGCTTCTTCACAAGTGAGTCGTGCTTTTGAAAGTGTTACTCATGTAGTTGGTTTTGGTTCTACTTATACACTTGGAGGTGCTGAGACTAAGAATGGTTTTTATGAAAATTATGAGACATTTTGTTCAGATGCAAATAATCAAAATACGCCACAGTGTGAGTTTTATAATATAACAGCAGTAGAAGAAGAACTRAWAMTTKAWTTTANWMARWWYSWTTAYKMWAWTRWWKKKACTYWRRTTCWWKRKMAWARWMTWKMTMAAMWTWYTKMWKAKSAAAATANTNNAAATRRTWTTGGWRWAMTAGMAWWTRAKKWARMSWWKSWKAYAACAAAAGGTTTAAAACTATACAACAATATGTTTTATAACTATAATAAAAATAAGTTCTCAAAACTTTATAATCAGCTAACTTTTAGTGAAAGTGGATTTTCAGTTTCTTTTTCTCATCTTTATAAAGACACTTTTTTAGAGAAAACTTCAACATATACACCATACACAAGCTATATTACATCAAGTGCTAGTTATACTTATGATAAACATTATTCATATAACATGGCATATAATTATGATGTAGAAAATAGTTTGAAAAAAAGTGCAAGTATAGGTTTTTTATATAAAAAAAGATGTTGGGACTTTGGTCTAAAATATCTTGAAAATAATAGACCAGTCTTGACTGATGCTGGTTCAACCTCTATATATGACAGATATATATATTTTACAGTGGTTCTTAAGCCAATGATGGGTTCAAATAGTGGACCGTTATTTGAGTATAAATTACCTGAGACTACGCAAGGACTCTAATGTAATGAAAAAATATAAAAATATACTTAAAAATAGAGAAGATGCAGCAACTAAACTGGCTGATATAGTACCAATGCAAAGGCTTAAAGATGAGTCTTGGAAAATGGTTGCAGTGTCAAAAGGCGGACTTGAACTTGCATATATATTGAGAAAAAAACTTCCAAATTCATTGGACTTTCTTTTTTCAGAAGCTATTATGGCTCCAAACAATGATGAATGTGAAGTTGCAAGAGTAAGCGAGAGAGAAGAAATAGTAATTAATGAGCAGCTGGTAAACACTTTTGATATTCAGTACGATTACATTTATGGTGAAGCTCATAGAAAGCACGAAGAACAGATTTTAAGTTATATATACCAGTATAGGAAAGGAAGACCTTTCTCATCTATGAAAGATGAAGTTGTACTTCTTATTGATGAGGGAAGTGAGACAGGTATGAAGTTGATGACTGCTTTAAAAACTATTTTGGCAATGGGACCAAAAGCAGTCTACATAGCAGTAGCAGTTTTACCTAGTGATACACTGGATTTACTGGAACCTTTTGCAGATGATATATTTTTTCTTTATGATATAGATGATTATGTTGAAACAACACTTTACTACGAAGAACTGGAAGAAGTTGCAGAAGAAAAATTAGAAAAATACTTAGAGAAAAAGGACTAAAAATATGAAGTATGATGTAAATATAGAGTTGAAAAATAGAGTAGAAGAGTACTCGTTTGGTGATGTAGCAAGACAAGCAAATGGTTCTGCATGGTTAAAGTCAGGGGACAGTGTGATACTGGCAACTGTTGTAATAGATGAGACAGAGATAGTAAAAGATGATTTTTTACCTTTAACGGTTCAGTATATAGAAAAATCATATGCAGCCGGTAAAATTCCTGGTGGATTTTTTAAGCGTGAGACAAAACCAAGTGACTTTGAAACTCTGACATCTCGTATAGTTGACCGTTCTCTACGTCCTCTATTTCCAAAAGGTTTTGGACATCCGACTCAGATTACTATTATGGTATTTAGTGCAGGTTCAGATGCAGACTTACAAGTCTTAGCTCTTAATGCCGCTTCAGCTGCACTTTACACATCAAATATAGATATTAACACTTCTGTATCTGCTGTAAGAGCTGCTAAAGTTGATGGAGAGCTAGTTTTAAACCCAACACTTTCAGAGCTAAAAAACTCTACTTTAGACCTATATCTATCAGGAACAAAAGATGATCTTCTTATGATTGAGATGCGTTCATTTGGTTCTAATGAGACTCAGGTTGAAGAGAACTATATTATAGATCCAATGATTGACCCAGCTCTTAGTATGCCTAGTATTTTAGTACATAAGTCAAATGCCATTGCTGAAGATGAGCTGATTGAGATTTTTGAAAAGACACAAGCAGAACTGTTTGCTACAAATGTAAAGTTTGAACAAGTGTTTGCCAAGCATAAACAAGAAACAGCTGCTATAGAGTATAAAGCTCATGTTATTAATGATGAGATGGTTTCTTTTGTAAGAGATAATCACATGTCTGATATCACAGATGCTATGAACCAAATGGCAAAGTCAGAACGTTCTACAGCTCTTAGACAGCTTAGAAAAAAGATACTTGTGACTCAAGAGCATTGGGAAGAGATAGAGCTAAAAGATGCAATAGAAAAAGTAAAAAAAGAGCAGGTTAGATCTCAGATATTAAATGAGAGAGTTCGTGCTGATGGTAGAACTTTAACAGAAGTTAGACCTATTTCTATTAGTACAAACGTACTTCCAAAAGCTCATGCATCTTGCTTGTTTACAAGAGGTCAGACTCAAGCCTTAGTTGTACTAACTATGGGTGGGCCAAAAGATGCACAGATGTTTGAGTCTCTTACAGATGATGGAACTCAAAATGAAAACTTTATGGTTCACTACAACTTCCCTGGATTTAGTGTTGGTGAAGCATCTCCAATTTTAGGTACAAAAAGAAGAGAGTTAGGACACGGCAATTTAGCAAAAAGAGCATTAGCACCAATTGTTGATTTAGATGGAGATACAGTACGTTTAGTTTCTGAGATTTTAGAATCAAATGGTTCATCTTCTATGGCTACAGTATGTGGTGGTTATATGGCTCTTCGTGCTGCAGATATTGATACTAGTGATACAGTTGCGGGAATCGCAATGGGTATGGTTAGTGAAGGTGATAAGTATGCAATCCTTTCAGATATTATGGGTCTTGAAGATCATGATGGAGATATGGACTTTAAAGTAACTGGTTCTAAAGATGGAATCACTGCTATGCAGATGGATATCAAACTTGGTGGAGTCTCTTTAAATATTTTAAAAGAGGCACTTTACCAAGCTAAAGAGGGTAGAAGTCATATCATTGACATCATGCTAGATGCTGAAAAAGAGATAGAGTTTAMYKACRRWRWWMYTYSWARKACAGACTTTTTTCATATCGATCCTAGTGTAATTGGTGAAGTTATCGGTCAAGCAGGTAAAGTTATCCGTGAGATCATTGAGAAATTTGAAGTAGCAATAGACATCGATAAAAAAGATGGAAAAGTAAAAGTTACAGGTAAAAATAAAACTGGTGTTTCTGGAGCTAGAGAGCATATAGAGGGCATTGCAAATGCACCTAAAATAGAAAAAATTAAGTACCAAGTTGGTGATAAGCACGAGGGAACTGTTAAGAAAATAGTTGATTTTGGTGCATTTATTGGTCTTCCTGATGGTACAGATGGACTTTTACATATCTCTAAAATATCAGACCAAAGAGTGGAAAAAGTCTCTGATGTTTTAAGTGAGGGTGAAAAAATAATGGTGGAAATTTTAGAGTTCAAAGGTAATAAGATCTCTTTAGGTCGTGCGTAAATATATTCTATTTTTTACATAAACTTTTAAAAATGAAATCTTACACTTAATAGATAACGTAATTCTTTTGCGTTATTTATGTCTTTTACGATTCCACCTTCAAGTACCCAAGTTTGATCTATTAACTGTAATCCTGCGGTTACTTGGTGTGTGATTTTATCTCCTTCTTTATATCTACCATTTAATTCTAAAATAGTGTTTATTTCTTGGGAAAACCCCCAAGTAGGTCTTTGTGTAGGATATAGTCTATATTGCCAAGAAATATCATATTTTGCACTATTTAAACGCTTTTGCAAACCTTCTTGATACAATATATCTACATCTATTKCATTTCTGTCTTTAAAATATGTATAAACAAAACCTGCTTGTACAGCAGCATCTCGTTCACTATCTGTTGGAATARTTACACCACCTAAAAATCCAAAACGTTTCGTACCAGAAAAAGTATCTTTTTGCCAAACAATATGTCTRTAYAAWACAGATAYATCMCCTTGWYGATTACTCCCAGGTGGTGAGAGCCGATATGGAGTTCCCAAAAGTAGTGTTTGATTAGGACTAAGTCCATATGCTAAGGAAAAAGTCAGGTTATCAGTATTTGCATCTGTTTCATGTTCATATAATAAGCGCACTACTGAACCYTTATCTTCAATGGGCAGTGCTACAAATGAGCGTAAACCCATACAATAAACACTGTTTGTTATTACCAAAGTAAAAAATATTGCTAGATAAATTCTATTCTTAAAATGTATCATTTTGAAATAACCTTAATTTTAAAAGGCTTAAATCCTGTGTCTAAAACTGCTTTTTTAATATCTTCCATACTAGGAGCATTTTCATCTGTTTCAAGCCGAATAATTTTGAGTTTTAAACTTATATCAACTTTTGATACAGAGTCCATACCTTTGAATTTTCTTTCTAAAGAATCGACACAAAATGCACATGTCATTCCATGAACTTCAATTTCAACAGTTCTTGAAAATGTTGACTGTACTAGTAATATTGTAAATAATATACTAATTAAAGCTAACTTATTCATAATCTTATCCTCCGTTATAAATTTAAAAATATCCGTAAAGGTAATAATAAATAACTTGCAAAAAAGCCAATTATCCACACTGACAGACTTGCARAGAATATACGTTTATTCCATTTTTTAGTCTGATTACATAAATTAGCTAGTTCTTTATCAGATGGACATRATTGTTTAATTACATAAATAAACCAAGCAGATATCAAGACCATGATTCCAGAAAGTGTAAATACCCAAGTTTTATGAATACCCAAAAATATTAAAAATGGAAAAGCATTTGTTAAAGCTGCTACACTACTACCAAAGCCTATAGTTACAAAAATAATAGGTAAAGCACAACATACTAATGTACCTGAACTAAAAAATAATGTTAGTAATGATACTTTACTGCTTGAAATCTTTACACTTTTATTCATAGTAGACCTCAAATATAAGTTGTAATTATCGTGCTATATCTTTATACTATAACATCTATCTTTAGTAAATATTTAGTATTAAATATTAATTTTAAATATAATAAAAATATTTTAAATATTAAACTCCAATTTATTACTTTTTTAGTATAATTCGCCCATCAATTTCTAGTAGGGAAATCTGGGCATTTATGTTTAGGTTGCATCATGATTAAACGATGTTACGCTATCCGAAAGAATTTGTAATACTTATATGGAGAAATTTATGAAAAAAGTTCTATTTTTAATGCTAGCTCTTGCTACTGCTGCAATGGCAGCTGACGGTGACGTTGCAAACCAAACTCTTAAAGCATACTCAATGATCGCTGCTGGTCTTGGTCTTGGTCTTGCTGCTCTTGGTGGAGCTATCGGTATGGGTCATACTGCTGCTGCAACAATCGCTGGTACTGCACGTAACCCAGGTTTAGGTGCTAAACTAATGACTACAATGTTCATCGCTCTTGCAATGATTGAAGCACAAGTTATTTATGCACTAGTAATTGCTCTTATCGCACTTTACGCTAWCCCATACTTAGCTTAATAAGCAAAGTATACCCTCAAAGCCTAGCTCGACTTACGAGTTAGGCTTTTTTTTTACTCTTTTTTAATGCGATCGTGGTGGAACGGTAGACACGCAGGCTTGAGGGGCTTGTGCCTAACGGTGTGAGGGTTCAAATCCCTCCGATCGCACCATTTTTATTAAATTCCTTTAAATACAACTTTTTAAGTATAAAATAACTATATATTGATTATTATATATAATAAATTTATTTAAGTGATATTTAATGAAGTATATTTCTTTAGCATCTGTTCTTGTCCTCATTTTAGTCTTTTTAATTTGGCTAATCTTTGTCCCAACAGCAGAACAAAATACAAAAAACCTAAATGACAATCGTCCAATAAAAAAAGAGATAATAACTCTTCGTTTTGGACATAACTCACCAATAGATAGTGCACTTCATCAAGCTGCTTTACGTTACGCAAACGAGATAAAAGAAAAAACAAATTCACAAGTAGAGATAAAAATATATCCACTACAAGAACTTGGTAATGACCACCAGATGGTAGAGATGGCTAGAAACGGTGATCTTGATATTCTTTTAACACCAACAGCTAAAATGAGTGTAGCAGTACCTTCGATGCAGTATGCTGATCTTCCCTTTTTCTTTCCTACTAGAGAAGATTTATATGAGCTGCTAGATGGTGAACCTGGACAGATGCTCTTTGATGATCTACGTGAGATAGGTCTTATAGGAGTGACATTTTGGGAAAATGGTTTTAAGCACTTTACGGGAAACGAAGTCTTCTTATCTCCTGATGACTTTAAAGGTAAAAAAATAAGAGTTATGAAGAGCCGTATTATTATGGAACAGTTTAAATCATTTGGTGCTGAGGCTGTGGCAATAGACTTTCATTCGACAAGACAAGCGCTTAAAGACAAAGTTGTTGATGGTCAGGAAAATCCTCTTATAGCAATAGTAGGAATGGGTTTTCATGAAGTACAGTCACATCTTACCCTCAGTGAACATGCATATCTTGGCTATGTACTCTCAATCAGTGAAAAGAGTCTTAAAAAGCTTCCTCAAAATTTACAATTTATGTTGATTGAAACGGCAAAAGAGATTACTCCTTGGGAAAGAAAAGAGACTCAAAGGCGTGAAGAAGAGTTAATAAAAATAGTTAAAAAAGCAGGAGTAATAGTAGATAAACTCTCAGAAGAAAACCGAAAAAAGTTTGCAAAAAAGACAGAGTATATAGCTAGAAAGTTTGAAGATGTAATTGGTTCAGATATCATTTCAAAAACACAAGATTTGTTGCTTCAAAAGTATGGTCCCGATCCAAAAGAAAAAAAACAGATAGTTATTGCAATAGATGCTGATTTGTCTATGGGTGGTAAAGTTGCAGGTTTAGCGATTAAACGCGGGGTAGAACTAGCTATAGATGAGATCAACAAAGATGGTGGTGTATTAGGCAAAGAGTTAGTTCTTCTTGCTAAAGATCATAGGGCAGTATCAAGTATGGGTGTTCAAAATATAAAAGAATTTGTCAACAGAGGAGATGTTGTTGGTATTATCGGAGGTCTACATAGTGCAGTTATAGTCGATGAGATAGAAATAATTCAAAATTCAAAAATACCATATCTTGTTCCATGGGCTGCTGCTGCAGAAGTYATTGAAAATGGGTATGAAGATAATTATCTATTTCGTGCATCAGCAAATGACAGACTAGTTTCAAGTTTTATTACTTCCTTTACACTAAAGAAGCATAAAAAGCCTGCTATTATTGTTGAAAATTCTATTTGGGGTAGAAGTAACCTTAAAAGGATGAAGGTTTTTCTTGAAGAGAAAGGTATAAAAARTATTACAGCTATTGTATATAACCGTGGTCAAAAATACTTTCAAAAAGAAGTTCAAAAGATTCTTAATTCTGACTCTGATTCTATAATTATGGTGGCTAACTCAAATGAGGCTTCTTTGATAGTCCAAGAGCTTGTTAAACAAAAAAAAGTTCTTCCTATAATTTCTCATTGGGGTATTATAGGTGGAACCTTTTTTGATGATAATAGAGAGATATTAAAAGATCTTGATTTAAACTTTTTTCAAACATTTAAGTTTTGTAAAAATAATACACCACACTGTAAAAAACTATCAAAAGACTATATGAAATCGTATAGTCATAAATATACAAATGAGATRAAAGCAGCTTCTGGAGTTGCACAAGCACACGATCTGACACACCTTTTAGTAATGGCTATAGAAAAAGCAAATTCAACAGATCATAAAAAGGTAAAAGAAGCCCTTGAAAATCTACCACCTTATGAGGGTATATCAAAGAGGTATAAAAGAGCATTTAGTTACGAGAGGCATGATGCTTTTGATGAGAAAGATTTTTATATGGCAAAATTCTCACGTGATGGAAAAATAATTGCAGTTAATGATTAGAGATTACTTTAAAAAACAAAGTATTAGAAATAAAGTAGTTATTCAAGTTACTGCTCAGGTAGTTACAGCATCTGTTCTCATCATAATTATGGTTCTATTTATAGTTAATAAACAATTAAGTGAACACACACAAACACTATTATCAAATAAAGCAGAGAATATTCATGAGAAGATAGAACAGCGTATTCGTTATTTAGTAGAAAATACAGTACTACTGACAAAAAATGAGTTAATGGTTAATGCTCTCACAGATAGTTTGGGAAGAAAAAGATATTTACCTCCTTTAGTAGAGAACTTCATGGAGGGAAAAAATGTAACTTCTGTAGATGTAGTAGACTACGATGGAAGACCTATTTTTCAAACACAAAGAAATACACCACTTTATAATAAATCTAAAAATTTACGTGCAGCATTAGTACTTAATCAAGTTAGTGTATATATTCAAAAAGATGATAATAAAATGGTTATTATCAGCCCTATAGAGTATTACTCAACAACTCAAGGAGCCGTAGTTGTTGTTTTCGATATAGCTAGTATTGTCAAAGAACATCTTCCTTTTGATGAAACACTATATATGAAGCTGATTAAAGATAATAAGCCTATTTTTTCTTATAATTATTACCCCAATATAGAGTACCGTTCTTTTACACATTATGCAGATGATAAGACGCAAATGTTTAAAAACTTGGATGTTACTTTGGAAATAGGACTACCAGAAGATATATATAGAGCACCAATAAATGAAGCAATTATTAAGTTGGTTCTTTTAAGTTTTATATTTATAGTCATAAGTATTATCACATCAACAATAACAGCTAATAGGATTACTCAACCAATCTTAGAACTTTATAGACGGGTAAAGGCTTCAGGGGATAATAGAGATATTCTTTGCAGTCCACTTGGAAGTAATGATGAGCTTGAGAAATTAGCTAAAGCCTTTGATGAACGTACTTTGTTACTTCGATATCAAGCAGAACACGATGCTCTGACAAATCTACCAAATAGAGTCCTTTTTATTGATCGTCTGCATCAGGCAATAAAAATAGCAAATAGAAAAGATGAAAAAATAGCAGTTTTGTTTTTAGATTTGGATCGTTTTAAAGAGGTAAATGATTCATTCGGGCATGACTTTGGAGATAAGCTTTTAAAGGTCGTTAGTAAAGAGATTAAAAGTATTTTAAGAGAGAGTGATTCTATTGCTAGACTAGGTGGAGATGAGTTCTCTATTTTACTTGATCGAATAAAAAATGAAGATGCTATTGTAGATATTATTCAAAAAATAATGCATACGTTTAAAGAACCTTTTAGTATTGAAAATCATAAGTTTTTTATTACTTGTAGTATCGGGATTGCAGTCTATCCATTAAATGGAGAGACGCCAGATGAGTTACTAAAAAATGCAGATGCAGCTATGTATAAAGCCAAAGATGATGGACGTAATACATACCAGTTTTATATTGATGCGATGACGGATAAAGCATATGAGAGAATTACGTTAGAGACACAGTTAAGACAAGCTCTAAAAAATGAAGAGTTTGAGGTATATTATCAGCCTCAAGTAGATATGAGTTCAGAACATATTATTGGTATGGAAGGTTTGGTTAGATGGCATCACCCTGAGAAAGGCTTCGTTGCTCCAGATAAGTTTATACCTTTAGCTGAAGAGACAGGAATAATAGTTGAACTTGACAGATGGGTTATGAAGAGTGCAATAGAGCAGTTTATGAAGTGGAGAGCAGATGGACTGAATCCTGGAGTACTCTCTTTAAACCTTTCTATGATCCAGTTAGATCATGAAGATTTTATTGATGAGGTGAAAAAGATTATATCTTTAACAAGTATGCCTGCAAAATTATTAATGTTTGAGGTTACGGAGAGTCAGATCATGGGAAATCCAGAACAGACAATTGTGATGCTTAAAAAGTTAAAAGAGATAGGTTTAGGTCTTGCTATTGATGATTTTGGTACTGGACACTCTTCTCTTTCATACTTAAAACGACTTCCGGTAGATAAGATAAAGATAGATCAGTCATTTGTCCGAGATATCCCTAATGATAGTGATGATATGGAGTTAACACGTGCTATTATTGCTATAGCTAAAAGTTTAAGAAGAAGTGTTATTGCGGAGGGTGTTGAAACATATGAGCAAGCAAAATTTTTACAAGAAAATGATTGTGTAGAAGCTCAAGGTTACCTTTATCACAAACCCCAAGATGCTAAAAGTGTCACAAAGTTACTCTTAAAAGAGTAACTTTATATTTCGTTATTGTTCCAAGCTTCCACAGCCTCAACAAGATTTTCAAATCCACTGACTTTTCCGACTATAAAAATTTCATCAAATACATAGCAGCTTACATTTCCATTTAGTTCTAGTAAAAACATTGCATTTTCATCTTCTGCTCTTTTGTCTGTTGACAGGACTCTCATTCCATCAATAGTGTCGTTTATACCGGGAATATCATCATACTCAACATCCACTAGTTTTTTGCCATCACTTATATATATTGCCATGATTACCTCTTTGTAAAATTACGATACAATTATTTTATTATTAAAATGCTTYGGAAAAAATATGAGATCAGTTATTTTTGTATGTTTGGGAAATATATGTCGTTCACCTATTGCAGAGGGGTATGCAAGAAAACTCTTAGAAGAAAATACAATGGATGTAGTAGTAGGTTCAGCGGGAACTGGTAATTGGCATGTTGGTGAAGCCCCTTGCGAAAACTCCATAACGGTAGCAAGAGACAATGGCGTAGATATATCATCACAAAGGGCTAGACAGGTGACTAAAAGAGACWTACTAGAGTTTGATATGGTTATTGCTCTAGATGATAGTAACTTTAACGATCTAAAAGCTTTAGGTGCAAATAATCTTACAAAGCTAGGTGATTATGGATATAATGGCTTAGATGTGCCAGATCCATATTTTTATGATGGCTTTGAGGGTTTCGACGAGGTATACAAAATGATAGAAGTTTGTATTAATAACCTTTTTAGTGTAAAATCAATTTAATTAATTTATAGGGGAATATTATGAACATTGCTAAGAATATAACAGAGCTAATTGGTAATACACCATTAGTTAAGCTAAACACGCCATCAAAACTTACTGGAACTACAATCCTAGGTAAGTGTGAGTTTATGAACCCTACTAGTTCTGTAAAAGATAGAATAGGTTTCAATATGATTAAAAGAGCACAAGAAGCCGGGAAAATTACAAGCTCTACTACTATTATTGAGCCGACAAGTGGAAATACTGGTATAGCTCTAGCTGCTAACTGTGCTGCACAAAATCTAAAACTTATTTTGACTATGCCTGAGTCTATGAGTGTTGAGAGAAGAAACTTACTGAAGGCATTAGGTGCCCAGCTTGTTTTAACTCCAGCTGCTAAAGGGATGAATGGAGCAATTGTTAAAGCCCAAGAGCTACAAAGTGAAATAGAAAACAGCATAATATTGCAGCAATTTCAAAATGAGTCTAACCCTGAAATTCACATGATTACAACTGCACAAGAGATATTAAAAGATACAAATGCTCTTTTAGATGTATTTGTAGCTGCTGTTGGAACAGGTGGAACAATTACAGGTACTTCAAGAGTATTAAAAGATAAAATACCTGGAATAACTGTTATTGCAGTTGAACCTGAAGCTTCTGCCGTACTCTCCGGAGGAAAACCTGGTCCTCATAAGATTCAAGGTATTGGTGCAGGTTTTATACCTAGTATATTAGATACAGCAATCTATAGTGAAGTCATACAAGTAAGTAATGAAGATGCTATGAAAACTGCAAGGATGCTCGCACGTGAAGAGGGGTTACTTGTAGGTATCTCAGCCGGTGCAAATGTATATGCAACTATGCAAGTAGCATCTAGAGAAGAGTTTAAAGGTAAAACACTACTAACRATTCTTTGTGATACTGGTGAGAGATATTTAAGTACAGAACTATATAGTGAATAAGACTTATTTAGAGACGATTAAATCTTTTAATGGTGAGATATTTAATTTATTTTATCATCAAAAGCGATATGAGAGTGTTTTGAGGTCACTTTTGATTAGTGACTTTAAAAACCTTCAAGACTATTTAAACCCTCCAACTTCAGGTCTTTATAGATGCAGACTTGTTTATGATAAAAAAAATATCAGTGTAACTTATCATGAGTACAAAAAAAGAGAAGTTAAATCTTTAAAGTTAGTACATGATAATGAGATTGAATACTCTAAAAAATCAACCAATAGAGAAATACTGGATAAACTGTTTGAAAAAAAAGAAGATTGTGATGAAATTTTAATTGTTAAAAATTCTTTAGTGACCGATACCAGTATCGCTAATATTGCTTTTTATAACGATGGCTTATGGTTTACACCAAAAAAACCACTTTTAGAGGGAACAACAAGAGCAAGACTTCTAGACGAAGGCAAAATTATAGAAAAAGATATAGCTGTAGAAGATTTAAATAACTATTCAAGAGTAGCACTAATGAATGCGATGATAGATTTTGATATAATTACAAAATATAATTTAAAGGATATGACTTGTTAGATAGTGTCATAAATAACAAAGATTTTACACAACTGATGCAAAAACATATGCAAGAGTTGATAATTCATTTTTTTGAAAAAGAACAAAACTTTGGAATTCTTTGTAAAATAGAAGATGCTCGGTTTGAACCAAGCTTACCAGAGGATATTGTTTCAGAATTTCGTCCATTAACACTCTTTTTTTTAGCAGGCTATACGTTTGAGACAGCGCATATACAAGAAGATAGTTTGATTTTTGAAGCTGGTTTTGGAGCTGAAAACTTTGGTAGTTTGGTTCGTGTACCACTTGTAAGCATCATGCAGATAATAGTAGATGAAACACCAGTTATGATAAATCTTGCAACTTATCAACCAGAAGAAAAACCTAAAAAGATCTCAAATCCAAAAGGTATAAAAGATTCAATGGCTTCTTTTCTTTCAAACCCGGAAAATTCCAAGTTTGTAAAAGATAAGAAATAGTTTATATTTTATTTAGAGATAGTAAGTAGTTGACAACGTTATCAACAAATGCGTCGTGCTTTCTTTCTTTTAAATACGCTATGTAAAAACTTCTCTCAATTTTATAGTTTTTAAGTCTAGCTTCGTAAAGTCTTCCAGATTCTAATTCAGACTGTATAACGTGACGAGACATAATAGAAACAAGAGGTCTCTCAGCATTTTTATCAGCATWTAGAATTGACTCWTTAATAGATGTAGGAGATGCTAAAACAGCTAGTACATTAAAGTTTGTACACTGTACACCCATATCTTCAAATACTTCAGAAGTTAGTTTTCTTGTATGTGACTCTTCGTTACGACAAATCCAGTCAAATTCAAATAGATCTTCTGCTGATAATTGCTTCTTAATCGGTTGATTTGAGAAAAGTACAAGCTCATCCTGAACCCATTCTCTATAGACGATTCCATCTCTAAATACAGGTGATTCTATAAGAGCAACATCTATTTTTTTATCTTCAAGTTGATCGATGATATCTGAAGATAGTCCAACATGCATATAGACTTCATTTCCTATTCTTTGCTTGATTTCACCTAGGTAACTAGGAAGTACATAATTACCGATAGCGTTTGAGCTACCCATGATAAATGTAAACTCTTTGTTGATTATCTTAAGAAGCTCTTTTTCACTACTTGTGATTGCTTTATCAAGTTTTATCGCAATTCTATAAAGGTCTTCACCCTCTTTTGTAAGTAAGATACCATTCTTTTTTCTCTCAACAATTCTTGTATCAAGATAATCTTCGATAAATTTTATCTGTTGAGTTACTGCCGGTTGTGAGATGCCTAGTTTTGCAGATGCCTTAGAGAAGCTCTTCTCTTTTATGACCATTAAAAAGGTTTGTAATTTGGCAAAATCTTTTAACATAATAATTCCTATAAGTTTAATGAATATTTAAAATTATAACTCAATATTATAATTATTGCAATAGTTTTGTAATAATTTATAACTATTTTGCTATAATAGACTGAATAAACATAGATTCGTGACAATTAATGGAAAAAGATGGAAAAAATATTTGAAAAACTAAATGAATCGCAGAGTCAAGCTGTAAAACAATCAGAAGGTCCTGTTCTAATCTTAGCAGGAGCGGGAAGTGGAAAGACAACTACTATCATATCTCGTCTTGCATATCTTGTAGAGGTTCTTGGCATTCCTGCATCTAATACTTTGACCCTTACTTTTACAAATAAAGCAGCAAAAGAGATGCGTGAGCGTGCACTTGACATGATTAAAGATGTCTCTTATCCACCACTTCTATGTACTTTCCATAAGTTCGGATTATTATTTTTAAAGTTTAATATTCATCTTTTAAACAGACAAAACAACTTTGTTGTAATAGATACGGATGATAAAAAACGTATAATAAAAAAGATAAATTCTGAAATACCTACACCTCTAATAGCTAGTGAAATATCTAGATATAAGAACTCACTACTCACTCCAGACGATGCATACAAGCAAGCAGAGCTTTTTAACTATCAACAAATTGCAAAAGTATATGAAGAATATGAGGCATACTTAATAGAGAACAATTTAGTAGACTTCGATGATCTAATAGCTTTAACTTATAAGCTATTAGATGAAAATCCGGAACTTGCTAAAAAAACATCTCAAAAGTATCAGTATATTATGATTGATGAGTACCAAGATACAAATGAGTTGCAGTTAAAGCTTCTGCAAAAATTATGTACTTCTCATAATAACCTATGTGTGGTCGGTGATGATGATCAGAGCATCTACGGTTGGCGTGGAGCACATATTAGAAATATTATGGAGTTCGATCAAGACTTCAAAGGCACTTCTACTTTTAAACTGGAAAATAACTATCGTTCAAAAGAACCAATCTTAAAAGTCGCAAATGCACTTATAGAGCACAACCGTTCTCGTTTGGGTAAGAAGTTGATTCCTACTCGTGGTCCAGGTGATGATGTTACTATTTTGAATTCTCACGATGAAAATGAAGAGTCAAGAAAAATAGCACAGATAATTAGAAAGCTTTTAGATTCAGGTGTAAGTGCAAATGATATAGCTATTCTTTATCGTGTAAATGTTTTGAGTCGTTCTATTGAAGAGGGCTTAAACCGWACAGGTATTGCTTATAAACTTGTTGGTGGACTTAGATTTTAYGATAGAGCAGAGATAAAAGATTTAATTAGCTACATTAGAATCATAACAAACTTTCATGATGACTTCTCGTTTAAAAGAGTAGTAAATAAACCAAAAAGAGGTTTAGGAAAGGCTAGTATAGAGAAGATTGAACTAGCGGCTCATACAAATGAGACATCTATCTATGAGTATATCAAAAGAACTTCTTTAGCAGAGTTAGAAGTACTAGTAAGAAAGAAAAATGCTAAAACTTTAAAAACATTTATTAAAGATGTAGAAAATGTATCTAAAGTTGCCGTAGAGTCTACATATGAGTTTATAGATGTTTTAGAAGATACTTTCCATTTGAAAAATATCTATGCAGGAATGCAAGATGAAGCAGACAGAGTTCTAAATATGGATGAGTTTTATGGACTCTTCCGTGATTTTGTGAAAAAATCTCCTGAGTCTGGGTTGGATGAGTTTTTAAATGAACTTACACTTCAAAGCGAACAAGATCAAGTTGAGGGTGAGAGCATCTACATGATGAGTATTCACGCTTCAAAAGGTCTTGAGTTTGATCATATTTTTATTATTGGGCTTGAAGAGGGCTTTTTACCTCTTGTTGGTGATGGTAGTGACTTAGAAGAAGAGAGACGTCTTGGTTATGTTTCTTTTACAAGAGCAAAAGAGACTCTTACTCTTTCTCATGCTGGAAGCAGATTTTATAAAGGTCGAAGAAGTGATCTTCAAAAGAGTAGATTTTTCAATGAAGCCGGACTTTGTGAAGGCTCTTTAAAAGTGGAAAAAAATACAGCCTTTAAAAAAGGTGACTTAGTTCGTCACAAAATCTTTGGAACAGGTAGAGTTACTGGTATTAGTAAAAGCGGTAGAGAGTTTAAACTAAACATTAACTTTGCAGGTACTAAAAGAGATATTCTTGCATCTTTTGTTGAACGCCTATGAATCGACTCTTTGTAGCATATAAACCTACAGGAATCAGCTCAAATTTTTTTTTATCAAAACTAAAAAGAAAATATAAAAATAAAAAAGCTGGTTTCTCAGGAACACTTGATCCTTTTGCAAAGGGTGTTTTACTTATAGGCTTTGGCTCTCATACAAAACTTTTTCGTTTTTTAGATAAAACACCTAAGAGTTACCGTGCAACTCTATGGCTCGGTGCTGCATCTGACTCTCTAGACACAGAGATGATAAAAAATGTAGAGATGCTAGAAGAGTTTGAACTAGAGAAGATTGAAGAGACAGTAAAATCTTTAGAGGGTGAGTTAGAATATGAACCGCCTATCTTTAGTGCTAAACGTATAAATGGTCAAAGAGCTTATGATCTAGCACGTGCAGGTAAAGAGTTTACTCTGAATAAAATCAACTCWAGCATCCATGAAACTAAACTAATAAGCTACTGCCACCCATTTGTGACTTTTGAAGCAACAGTATCAGAAGGTACCTATATTCGCTCTCTTGGACGTATCATAGCTCATAGACTTGGATTAGAGCATGGAAGTCTAAGTGCACTGGAGAGACTCTGTGAGGGACAGTTTAGATTTGATGAGGAAAAAGCTCTAGATATTAAAAAATCTTTGAATATTCCTAAGAATTTATACCTTGGAGATAGCGATAATCTCAAATATGGAAGAGTTCTTGCTTTAGAAGATTTAGAGATACAAAAAGATGGATATTATTGGTTAGATAATGGCGATAATATTTCTGTTATAAATATAGAAAATCAAATTGTGAAATATGAACTAGGCAGGATATATACATGTTAGTATTAGCTAGAAAATTAGATGAATCAATTGTTATCGGTGATAATATAAGTGTAAAAATTATATCTATCGATAAGGGTGTAGTTAAACTAGGTATAGACGCACCAAGAGATATTTCTATTGTTAGAAATGAGCTCTTAGAAGATGTAAAAGATTTAAATATTGCTGCTTCAAAAGAACATAGTCATGAAGACTTGAGTCTACTTAGTAAGATTATTAAAAAATAGAGATAAATATGAAAATTTACAGAGCTTACGCTAAGGTAAATGTGTTTTTAAAAATAACAGGCATGAGAGATAATTATCATGAGATTATCTCTAGGTTTATGAGAGTTGATTCTCTCTATGATGAGTTGTGTTTTAGTAAAAAAACTAAAGATGGGTTTGAAATTATCGGAGAGTTTTCTTGTGAGACTCAGCAAAATACTATATATAAGGCATATGTAGCTTTAAGAGAAGCAGTAGAATCTGAGTCTTTGGATAGACTTATGGAGACTTATGCCATAGAGGTTAAAAAGTCTATACCGGCTTTTGCTGGTCTTGGTGGTGGTAGTAGTGATGCTGCGACATATTTAAAGATGTGTAACGAGGTTTTAGATTTAGGTCTTAGTCAAAACGAACTAGCAAAGATAGGGCTAAACGTCGGTGCTGATGTCCCATTTTTCATATATGGGTTTGATAGTGCAAATGTAAGCGGTATAGGTGAGATAGTAGAAGAGTTTAAAGAAGATATCTTAGCGTTTGATATTTATACTCCAAAAGTAGAAATTTCTACACCAAAAGTATATATAAGCTATAGAGAAAATTTTTATGCACCTATAGATGCTTGTCAAATTCAAGAGTTGAAAAACAAAAGATCTCTGGAAGTTTTAGAGGATCTGAGTGCAGATGAGGCAAATGACCTTTTTAAACCTGCACTACAAGAGTATAGTGAGTTGAAAAATTACTATAAGCATGGATACTACTTCAGTGGAAGCGGAAGTAGCTTTTTTAGATTAGCTGAATTTAATTAGCAAATCCAAACCTTAATTAATCCATGTTAAAATTATAAAAATATTTTAGACTATATAGTCAAGAAGGAAGATTAAATATGGGCGAAACAGTAGCTAAAAATAAGAAAGCCTATTTTGATTACTTTTTAGAAGAAAAATTTGAAGCAGGATTGGTTCTTCAGGGTAGTGAAGTAAAAGGTATACGAGCAAACAGAGTAAACTTAAAAGATAGTTTTATCCGTTTTGTAAAAGGCGAAGCATTTTTATTTAATGCTCACATAGGAAGACTAGCGACAACGCATCACTACTATACACATGAGGAGAGAGGGAGTAGAAAACTTCTTTTGCATAAAAAACAGCTTATTAAAATGAAAAAAGCTGTTGACCAAGGTGGTTACACGATAGTACCTCTACAACTCTATTTTAATGCAAGAAATCTTGTAAAAATCCAAATTGCAATAGCAAAGGGAAAACAGTTGCACGATAAGCGCCAAGATCTAAAACAAAAAGATATGAAGCGTGATATTGCTAGAGCAATGAAGGACTATTAATGAAGTTTTTTATCTCTTTTTCACTTCTTGCATCTATACTCTTCTCTTTTAACGTAGATATATCAAACTCTACTATATCAAATGGACGAACAGCAATTATAGAGTTTAAGAAAGAAAAAAGCATAGAGTATAAGAGACTTGTTTTTGATAAAAAATCATACAAGATATATAAACACCCTTTAGATGCTAAAAAAATGTATGTTCTACTTCCTGTGAGTTACTATGAAAAACCTAGTGACAAAAAAGTTGAGGTGCTTTACAGTGAAAATTCTAAAGAGAAGAGAAAGACCATATTTTTTCGTATAGAAGATGGAAAGTATAAAAAAGAGAAAATTCATGTACAAAAGTCAAAAGTAAATCCAAAAAACAAAGAAGTTAAAAAAAGAATAGCAAAAGAGTATGCTGAAGCTATGAAAATTTACGGCACATCTACCCCTATAAGTAAAATATCTTCAAAATTTATAGCTCCTATGAAGAGTAAAATAACAAGCTCTTTTGGAAAAGCAAGAGTTTACAATGATACTTTAAACGGTTATCATAGTGGAACTGATTATAGAGCTAAAGTTGGTACACCAATAAAAGCTAGTAATGATGGTGTGGTCGTTTTGGTTAAAGAGAGGTTTTACTCAGGTGGTACAGTTATACTAGACCATGGTCATGGCATTTATACTTGTTACTATCACATGAGTGACTTTGGCGTAAAAAAAGGTCAGCTTGTAAATAAAGCTGATGTTATTGGCTTATCCGGTGTTAGTGGCAGAGTTACTGGACCGCATCTACACTTTAGTGCTAGAGTAGGTGGAGAGCAGGTTGATCCACTTCAACTTATAGAGTTACTAAATAAAAATTTATTTTAAAAAAAAGGTATATCGCATATGACAACTTTTCAATTACTTATGCTTGGAGCTTCGGCTTTTTTTGCATTTAAAATTTTTGAACATATTCAAACACTTCAGAATCCTGAAGAAAACAAAGATAGTCAAAATCAAGATGAAGCTAAAAGTGCAGATGCATTTTCTCCTTTTGACCCTGAGGCTTTGGTAGAAAAAGCAGATGAAGCATTTGAAGAAAAAGATTTTCAAAGAGCTTTAGCACTTTTAAGCGAAGCAGATGCAAAAGAGCCAAACAACTCTGAGGTACTTTTTAAAATAGCTTATATACTACAGCAGACAAATGATAATGATGGAGCATTAAACTACTATCAACAAGCACTTGATATAGATAATAATAATGAGTTTATCCATAACTCTATAGCGACTATATACAAGGCAAACGGTGAATTTACATCGGCTAAGATGCATCTGAGAGCGTCTCTTGAAATAGATGATGAAAATCCTTTGACTTACTATAACTTTGGGAATCTTTTAGTAGAGATGCAACACCCGGATGAGGCAATAGGTATGTATCAAAAAGCTTTAGAGTTAAATCCTGATTTTAGTGAAGCCAAAGAGGAACTGGAGAAACTTTAAAATGAAAATATCTGAAATATATAAGTTCTTGGATAATATGTCACCATTTGAGCTACAAGAATCTTGGGATAATTCAGGTCTACTGATTGGTGATTTTAACCAGGAAGTTACAAAGATAGTACTTAGCATAGATGTCGATGAATCACTAATAGACTCCATGGATAATGACACACTTCTAATTACTCATCATCCTATTATTTTTGGTGGATTGAAGCAGTTAGAGTTTAGTAAGTATCCTGCAAACCTAATCCAAAAAATGATCAAAAAAAATATTTCAAATATCGCAATGCATACTAACTTTGACCAGACACATCTAAATGAGTTTGTAGCTACTGAAGTTTTGGGTTACAAAATCGCACAAAAAGATGGATTTGTTGCTTATATGGATATTGATGAAGAGTTTGATACTTTCGCAAAAAAAGTATCTTTGGCTTTTGGTCTTCCACATGCAAGATGTGTAAAAAGCTCAAATCGTGTTAAAAGAGTAGCTTTGACAACTGGTTCTGGATGCTCTTTATTAAAATCTATAAATGCAGATTGTTTTTTAACCGGAGATGTTAAATACCACGATGCCATGGAGGCTAAAAGCATTAAACTCTCACTAATTGACATAGGACATTATGAAAGTGAACGCTTTTTTGCAGAAATTTTACACCGTCATTTGAAAATTTTAGGTTTAGAAGCTATAATTTCATCATCAAAGAACCCGTTCACATATATTTAATCCAAAAGGAGACTGATGAACCAGCATCTTAAACAATTAATAGACCTTTCTCACGTAGATAAAGAGATTGATGCATTTGAGCCTCAAATCGAAGAGGCTAACTCTAAGTATGAAGCTGCATTAGCAAAAAAAGAAAGTATTGACACAGATATTGAGAACTTAAGCAATGAAATCAAAGATGAACAGCTTAAGAAGCATAAAAATGAACTTCATTTAGCTGAACTTTCTCAAAAACTAGAAGATAACTCTAGAAAAAGCTCTGAAGTAAAAACTGAGCGTGAAATGAAATCTCTTCAACTTGAAGAAGAGATAGCTAAAGAGCAAGTTACTTTTGCAAATGAAGAAATTGCAAGACTTGAAAAAATTATAGAGTCTAAAAAAGAGCAAGTAGAAGCTGCAAAAGTTTCACTTTCAGAAATCGATGCAAACCTAGAATCGGTAAAAGCTGAGGTTGATAAAAAACTAGAAGTAATCAACAAAGAGAGACAAAAAGTATTTGTTGCAAAAGAAAAACTTCTTGGAACTACAAACCAAAAAGGTCTTGCTTTTTACCAAAAAATCCGTCGTTGGGCTAAAAACACTACTGTTGTACCTGTTGAAGACCAAGCTTGTATGGGTTGTCATATGTTAATCAGTGATAAGATCTTAGCAGATGTTATTAAAGCTGAAGAGATTACAACATGTCCACACTGTGGTCGTATTCTCCATGTGGAAGCAACATCTAACGAGTAGGGCTTGAAGCCTTTTACGCTCCTCTATTATATTTTAAGTGTGGTGCTATATTTTGTAGCACTGCCACTTCTGTTATACCTTTCATTTAAACAAAAATATAAAGAGTCTATTCCCGCACGTTTTTTTCTTTTTAAAAATCCTAAGTTTAATAGTGAAGATGGAATCTGGTTTCATGTATGCTCACTCGGTGAGTCTAAAGCATTAAAGCAAATTTTAGAGCTAGTTAAAGATAAAGAGATAAAGATAACGACTGTAACTCATACTGGTCAAGCAGAAGCTAAACGGTATGATGCAGATGTTAGATATTTACCATATGAGATGCTACTTCCGTTTTGGATAAAAAAGCAAAAGCTGCTTGTAGTCTTAGAAGCTGAATTTTGGTACATGCTTTTTGCAGTTGCAAGAGCTAGAGGAACGAAAGTAGTACTTCTAAATGCTCGCATCTCAGATAAGAGTGTAAAGAAATATTTGCAATTTGCTTGGTTTTATAAAAAGCTTTTAGCAAATGTAGAAATGATCTATGCTCAGAGTGAAGTTGATAAAAATCGTTTTTTAGCATTGGGTGCAAAAAATATAGAGGTTATCGGAAATATAAAGTTAGCCGGAAAAATCTCTAAAACAAAAGAATATGCTAAACCAGAGCAAGAGTGTATAGTCGCAGGAAGTACACACGAGACTGAAGAAGAGTCAATCTTAAAATCATTTATTGAATACAAAAAACAAGTAGATGCAAAACTAATAGTAGTTCCAAGGCATCCGGAGAGATTTGAGAGTGTTTATGAGCTTATGAAGAGTTATGCAGATAAGAACTCTTTAACACTTTCAAGATTTTCAGAAGTTCAAGATTTTGAGGCAGATTTGATTTTAGTAGATGCGATGGGTGAGTTGAACAATATGTATGCTATTAGTGATATAGCTATTGTTGGTGGTGCGTTTAAAGAAGATGTAGGTGGACACAATCCACTTGAACCTGCTTTCTTTGGATGCAAAATAATAACGGGTAAACATTTTCACGACCAAAAAGAGCTTTTTAAATATGTACATCATGTACAATATGTTGAATCATATGAGATTCATAAAGCACTTTTGGCCGCAAAAGATTTACCTGCGTCTATAGTTGAACAGATAATAAACTTAGAACCTATAGTGAACAAGATATTAGGAAAATAAAATGTCAAAAGAAAAAGCATATAAAATACTGGCAATGCAAGAGGGAGTTTCAAACTCTCAAGCTAAATCAATGATAGATCGTGGTTTAGTATATGTTGGAAACAAAAAAGTAATAATTGCTCGTGGAGAGATTGACGATAAAACAGTCTTTAGAGTTCAAAAAGTAGAGAAGATTAAAACTATCTTTGAAAACGATGATATTATAGTAATTGATAAACCGGCTTATATAAACTCAGACGAACTAGAGAGACAACTTAAACCAGCAGTATTACTGCACAGACTTGATCGTGAGACAAGTGGAGTATTGATGCTTGTTAAAAATGAAGAGTTTAGACAAAAAGCTATTAAAGAGTTTAAAAAAGATAATGTATATAAAGAATATATTGCATGGGTAGAGGGTATTATAAGTGAGCCTGTAGAGGTTGATAAGCCTATTTTAACTCAAAGAAAAAACAACAAAGCATACTCAAATGTATCTGGTAAAGGTAAACCTGCAAGATCAGAGTTTTTTCCGGATATCGTAAGTGCTAATAAGACAAAGGTTAAGTGTATTATCCATCATGGTAGAACGCATCAGATAAGAACACACCTTCGCTATATAGATCATCCTATTGTAGGAGATGAGCAGTATGGTGGAAGACGTGCTAAAAGAGTAATGTTGCATGCTCACAAAGTAAAAATACTAGGTATGGAATTTGTAGCACCTGAGCCTAAAGTATTTGTTGACTTCCAATAGTATATATATAGGAATAGACCTGGCTTGGGGAGATAAGAATCTCTCAGGCTTTTGTGTCTTAACTCCCTACAAAAAGAGTTTAAAGATTATTGATATTAAACTCTTAAAATCTATAGATGATATAGTCACTGAGATACGAAAATATAAAGACAACAAAGTCTATATCGGTCTAGATGCTCCACTTTTAGTTCCAAATGAAGATGGAAATAGAGAGTGCGAAAAACTTTTTAACAAAGATTTTGCAAAGTACAAAGTTTCCATGCTTCCTGTAAATAGAAAACTCCTTACAAAATATAATTCAAATATCAGAAGCGAAATATTATATAAAAGACTWTTAGAAGATGGTTTTGAAAGAAACTACAACTCYGATAAAGTAATTTTTGAAGTCTATCCACACTCTACAATAGCTATGCTCTTTAACAATCACAAAATACTTCCATATAAAAGAAAAAAAGGTAGAAATACAGAGTTCATTCGAGAACAACTAGTTATTTACAAAAAATATTTAGCAAAAGTTATTTTCCCTCACACTATTTTAAAGAGTGATGTGGCTAGTTTAAAAGGTCAAGGTCTAAAAAGTTTTGAGGATATGTTAGATGCTATAACTTGTGCATATACTATCTATTTCTGTCAAAACAATGAAAGAAAATTTTATAAAGTTGATGATGAAGATACTTTTGTAACTCCTATAAGCCCTTGGAAAGTATATATGTTGAGATGTGCAGATAAGACTCTCTATACTGGAGTGACAACAGACTTAAAGAGAAGAGTNAATGAGCATAACACAWCAAATATCGGTGCAAAATATACAAGAAACAGAAGACCTGTTGAGCTTATATTTTTTGAAAACTGTGATGAAAAGATAGATGCTATGAAAAGAGAATACGCTATCAAGCAACTCTCACGAAAAGAGAAACTAAAACTTGTAGATGCAAGTTACAAAGATTAAATAAACCAAAAGTCCATCTCTGCTATAATTCGCAAAATATTATATAAACTATATAAGGTACTTCATGTTTGATACATTGACAAGCTCATTTWCTGAAGCTATTAAAAAGATTCGTACATTTGATGAYGATAAGTCACTTACAAAMGCATTAAATGAACTAAAGAAATCTCTTTTAAAAGCAGATGTAAATCATAAAGTTGTAAAAGACTTAATAGCAAAAGTTCAGATAGAGACTAAGAAAAATGGAATCGGAAAAGATCAGTTTTTAGATGCACTTAGAGCAACTCTCTATGAACTACTTGAAGTTGGCGGTAACAAAGGTTTTACTTTTGCTCCAAATCCTCCGACTGTAATACTTATGACTGGACTTCAAGGTTCTGGTAAAACGACTACTACAGGTAAATTAGCAGTATATTTAAAAAATAAACAAAAAAAAGTTCTTATTGTTGCAGCCGATCTTCAGCGTTTAGCAGCGGTTGAGCAACTTCGTCAAATTACAACTCAAATAGAAGTTGAACTATACGAAGATGAAGCAAGTAAAAATCCTGTAGAAGTTGTAACAGGAGCTCTTGAAAAAGCGAAAAGCGGCATCTATGATGTTGTGCTTATAGATACAGCCGGTCGTTTAGCAATTGATGATGAACTTATGGATGAGCTTAAAGAAGTTAAAAAAGCAGCAAATCCAAATGAGATATTTTATGTAGCTGATTCAATGACGGGTCAAGATGCAGTGAGAACAGCTTCTACATTTAAAGAGAAGATTGGCATCGACGGTGTTATTCTTTCTAAATATGATGGTGATTCTAAAGGTGGCGTAGCTTTAGGTCTTTCATCTCAAGTTCAAGTTCCTCTTCGTTTTATCGGTAGCGGTGAGAAGATGGAAGACTTAGAAGTTTTCTTACCTGATCGTATTGTAAACCGTCTTATGGGATTTGGTGATATCGAAGGCCTTGCTGAAAAAACTGTCGGTGTAATTGATGAGAAGCAGGCTAAGAAACTTACTAAAAAGATTCAAAAAGGTAAGTTTAACTTTAATGACTTTTTAGAACAGATGGAAAGCATGAAGAAGATGGGTAGTATGAAGTCTCTTATGGGCATGATTCCAGGTATGGGGAATATGTCAAAAGCTCTTAAAGATTTTGATATGGAAAATTCAAGCGAATTGAAAAATATCAAATCTATGGTTTCTTCAATGACTTTAAAAGAGAGAGAACATCCAGACTTACTTAATAACTCTCGTAAAGGAAGAATCGCAAAAGGTTGTGGTTTAGAGATCGTCGAGATTAACCGTATGATAAAGCAGTTTAAAAATGCCGGTAAAATGGCTAAAAGATTTTCAGGTAAAAACGGCATGAAAGACCTTCAAGCTATGATGGGTCAAATGGGTGGACCTGGAGCTATTCCCCGCTAAAAATCAAAATAGCAATGCATTTGCTGCGTTGCTTCGCTCGTCATGCACAATAGTGCACTTCCTTACTGTGCGCCTTGCAACTACATTACTCTTTTGATTTTGTTATTGACTTRARYTANCKAAGTCAWYRRTWKTTNTSAWWSKSYTTACATTTTGAAAATAACTCGATATAATTCCGCTATCGTAATAACTTCTGAAATAATCCCTCTGTGATTAGAAGGTATCTTGTAAATCAAGATATAATACGCCAATTGGCGGTAAGAGGCACAATAAATATAATTTTATATTCATTCTGCAAAATAATACCCCACAAATTTAATTTTAGGAACATAATATGACAGTAATTAGACTTACTCGTATGGGAAGAAAAAAACAACCATTTTATAGAATCGCGGTAACAGATAGCCGTAAACGTAGAGATGGTGGTTGGATTGAACTAATTGGACACTATAATCCAATGAATGAAGAGAAAACTTTAGTTGTTGATAACGAGAGACTTGACTACTGGTTAGGCGTTGGTGCTCAAATGAGCAGTCGTGTTAAAAAGATAACTGGTCGTTAATCATGATTTCTGAATTTGTCGCTCAGTTTGCAAAGCTTATAGCAACTTACCCGGATGATATAAAAGTGCAAACAAAAGAGGGTGATGAAATTACTGAAATAGTTCTTTATGCTAATCAAGCGGACGTAGGTAAGCTTATTGGTAAAGAGGGCAAAATGATTGGTGCAATTAAAACTGTAATATCTGGCTGTAAAGCAAAAGATGGCGTAAGCTATAGAATTAATGTCGAACCAATTTAAAGAACCAAGACTTCATATCGCTACTATCGGCAAAACTGTCGGTATACGAGGTGATATGAAGTTTCATATCCATTGTGATTTCCCGGAACAATTTCAAAATAACTCTACATTTTTGACAAATAAAAATAGCACTATTACTCTTAGTGATGTAAATCATGCAAGAGGTCTTATAAAAATAGCTGGTATTAATACTATTGAAGATGCAAAAAAGTTTACAAATATAAAACTCTACACTACTAGAGAAGAGACAAGAAAGAATTGCCATCTTGATGAGGGTGAGTTTTTCTGGTTTGATATAGAAGATTGTAAAGTTTATGAAGATGGAAAACTTTTAGGTGTTGTAAGTGAAGTTGAACGTATCACAGTTAGTAATTATCTAAATGTTAAAACAGATGAAGATCTGATTAAATTAGGCTCTGCGAAGAGTTTTTTAATCCCTTTTCATAAACCATTTATTTTAAATACTGATATTGATAAAAAGATTATCACCGCTAGCGGTGCAATGGATATATTAGAAGCTTCATAATGAATTTTACTTTTGTAACTCTATTTCAAAATATCGTAGAGGGGTACTTTGCAGACTCTATCCTAAAACGAGCGATTGATAAAGAGATTTTAAATATTAACTATTTAGATCCAAGAGAGTTTAGCTCTAATAAGCATTCTAAAGTTGATGATACAGCAGTCGGTGGCGGAGCAGGTATGGTTATGAACCCTCAACCACTCTTTGATTCTTTGAGTGAGCTTAAAAAACAAGATGATGATATTCATATTGTTTTTTTAACTCCTGTTGCAAAACCTTTTACACAAAATGATGCAAAAAGATTAGCAAAAAGATCTCATATAGCTTTCGTTAGTGGA
This sequence comes from Sulfurimonas sp., assembly GCA_002732645.1. Lineage (GTDB taxonomy): Bacteria > Campylobacterota > Campylobacteria > Campylobacterales > Sulfurimonadaceae > Sulfurimonas. Next base: position 27,475 of record NVRL01000001.1, read on the forward strand.
AGGTATGAAGGGATTGATGAGAGAGTCATTGAAGAGTTTGCTGATGAAGTTTTCTCGATAGGAGATTATATTTTAACTGGTGGAGAATTACCCTCACTTGTTATGTGTGATGCAATTTCGAGAAATGTAGAAGGTGTACTTGGTAATAGTGATTCGCTAAGTATTGAAAGTTTTGAAACGTCTCTGTTGGAGGCACCATCTTTCTCTAAACCGAAAGATTTCCAGAATAATAGTGTTCCATCAGAATATTTAAAGGGAAATCATAGTAGAATTCGCTCACTAAAATTAGCACTGTCTGAATGTAAGACTAAATTCTTTAGACCAGACCAGCTAATCAAGCACAAAACGCAATCGCACTAGTGCGATGAGCTTCCTCTTGAAGGAAACTAAGTGTTAATGCAGATGGTGGAATTACTTCCGACATCGTTTTAAATAAATGAAGGTTTCCTTCATTTTATGAAATAAAATTAAGGAATTATCTTATGAGAAATAAGTATATAGAAAACTTTGAAAAAGCACAAACAGCTGAGAAAACTCTTCCAGAATTTCGTGCTGGTGATACTATTCGTTTAGCAGTAACTATTAAAGAGGGTGACAAAACTCGTGTACAAAGCTACGAGGGTGTTTGTATAGCAAAACGTGGTGAAGGTACTGGTAAAACAATTACTGTACGTAAAATTGGTGCTAATGGTATTGGTATTGAAAGAATCTTCCCAATTTACTCTGACTCAATTAATGAGATAAAAGTTATCCGTCGCGGTCGTGTTCGTCGCGCAAAACTATTTTATCTACGTGATCTTGCTGGTAAAAAAGCTCGTATCAAAGAACTTAGAAGAAAATAATCTTCTAAGTCTCTACACTTCTTCCCTTCCAAATAATAAATACCATTCCTTTTTATAAAATTTAAATAAATATATAGTACAATCAACTAATTTACATAAAAATTAGGAGTTTAATGAGCTATTTAAATGATTTACAAACTGTTATAAATATAAACTCGTACACTAAAAATAAACATGGTGTAGATAGAGTTGGAGAAATTTTCGATAAATGGTTTGAAGGGTTAGGTTTTAAAGTAAATATTTATGATAGAGAACTAATCGGCAATCATAGACATTATACTTCCAAGCATGACACTACTGCAAAAAAACTACTACTACTTGGGCATCTAGACACAGTGTTCCCACCAAATGAATTTGAGGAATACTCTGAGACGCAAGAGTGGGTTTATGGACCTGGAGTATGTGATATGAAAGGTGGAAATATCGTTGCACTTCAGGCCTTAAGAGAATTAAAAGATAAAAACAGTGAAATAAAAAACATAGATATTCTTTTTGTAAGTGATGAAGAAACCGGAAGTGATGACTCTAAGCATCTAACTGCAAAACTGGCATCTAATTATGACTACTGTTTTGTTTATGAAGCAGCTGGAAAAGATTTGGAAGTAGTTACTGGTAGAAAAGGTGTTGGTACTTTTTTTATAGATATAAAAGGTAAAGCAGCTCATGCAGGGAATAACTATATACATGGGCATGACGCAAATCTAGAAGCTTCATATAAACTACAAGAGTTAGTAAAATTAACAGACTTAGAAAAAGGCACAACAGTTAATGTTGGAAAAATCAATGGTGGAATTGGTGCAAATACAATATCGCCATATTCAAATTTAGTTTTTGAGTTAAGGTATAAATTATCTTCAGAGAAGCATAGAGTTCTAGATGCAATTGATAGAATTGTTCAAACATCATATGTTGATGAAACTATTTCAACTTTAAGTGGAGGCATACAAAGAGATGTGATGCAAACATCAGAGTCTTCATTGTCGCTATTGAAAAATATACAAAGCATTACAGGTGAAACACTTAAATACGAAGAACGTGGAGGAGTTAGTGATGCTAATATTGTTAGTTCATGTGGAGTAATAACTTTAGATGGTTTTGGGCCATTTGGTGATGGTGATCATACCGTACATGAAAGAGCATCCAAGAAAAGTTTTGAGAGTAGGATAAATTTAAGTAATAAACTATTTACTTATTTTATGGAAAATTTAGATTTTGAATTATAATAAATAAAAATAAAAGGGAAATTAATGTCAAATAGAAAAATTGGAATGTGGCTTTATAATAATGGTGGAGGTGATAAGATTGGGAAGAAAATCATTAAGAAACTTAAAGATAGAGATATTGATACACTTGATAATATAAATCTCAGACATGCTATTGCTAAAAATAGAAATRTATTTCACCATGATATAAAACTAAATAAGCTTGATCTATTTTTCTCTTACAATGCGGGTGAGCAGACTCAGTATCAAATGTATCTATACCAAGCACTTAACCGAATTATTCCCATGATTAATTCATATGATTCATTTGCATTAACTGAAGATAAGTTTCACACTTCTTTTGTACTTAGAAATAATGGAATTCAAACAGCTGATTATAAATTGTGTCATAGAGATGATGGACATGAACTGAAAAAGATTATAAAAAAGTGGGATAAAATGGTCTATAAACCAACTGACGGTTGGGGTGGAGTAGGTCTTACTAAGATAGAAAATGAAGCAAACTTAGATATGTTGATGCCGTTTTTAAATCAGATGGATTTAAGATACTTTTATGTAGAAAAATTTATAAAATACGATAATACAGATTTTAGAGTAGATATCGTAAATGGAGAATTTGTATCTTGTTATGGTAGAAAAGCAAATGGAACAGACTGGAGAACAAATATAACTAGTGGCGGATCTATATTTATGCGTGAAGCTAATGATGAAATCATTAAAGTAGCAAAAAAAGCTTGTAAAGCTTGTGATGTTGATATTGGTGGTGTTGATATAATTTATGATTTAGAAAAAGAAGAGTACATAGTACTTGAAGTAAATGGTATACCTGCATTTGCAACTCCAGAGCAAGAGAAAATGGGACTAAATTTTAATGATAAAAAGATTGATCTTATAGTTGATCTGATAGATAAGAAAACTAAATAATTTAATATACTTTTATTTTTTAAAGATGAATCAAGTGGTTATTAAATATGATTAAAAAATATTACAAGGCGGTGGTTTGAAAKAGTTGTTATATCTTTACAATATATGTTTAACTTATAAAAANGCTTAGATCTGAATTCTTGATTTTAAATATTGAATAGATTTTTGTGAATATATTAATGTTTAAATAGAAGTGAGGCAGAAGTGGCAAATAGAAAAGTTGGCATCTGGATGTACGGTAACAGTGGTGGGCATATCATTGAAAAAAAAATAGTTAAACAACTACAAGATCGGGAGATTGACGTAGAGACAGACTTAAACCTTCGTTACGCAAAAGGTTCCCAAGAAGGAATAATCTGCAATAATATTAATATGTTAGAGCTAGATTTATTCTTTTCCTACAATGCTGGTGAACAAACAAAAACTCAAACATATATGTACGAAACAATAAGTAGATATATAACTACAGTAAATAGCTATGWAGCATTTATACTCTCAGAAGATAAATTTAAATCAAATATAGCATTGAGCCATGCCGGAATAGACACATCAGACTTTTTTATATGTCATAGAGAAGCACCTGAGTACATGGTAGAAAAGTTTAAAGAATGGACAAAACTAGTATTTAAACCAGTTGATGGCTGGGGAGGAAGTGGTATGACACTATTAGAGTCATGTAAAAGTTTAGATATATTGATGCCATTTCTTAATCAAACAGATATACGACATATATATTTAGAGAAATATATAGATTATGATTTTACTGATTTTCGTATAGATATTGTTGATGGTGAATTTATTTCATGTTATGGTAGAAAAGCTAATGAAAGAGAGTGGCGAACAAATATCTCAAGTGGTGGTAGTATAATTCTTCGTGAAGCAAATGATGAAATAATAGGTATAGCAAAAGATGCATCAAAAGCCTTAGATCTTGATATAGCAGGCGTTGATATCTTATATGATAGAGAACATGAACAATATATAGTATTGGAAGTTAACGGAATTCCAGCTTTCGCAACACCAGATCAAGAAAAAATTGGACTTGATTTTAATGACAAAAAGATTGATAAGATAGTTGAATTAATAGATAGAAAAAGTAAATATTAAAGGCTGAAAAATGGTAAAAAAGCACAATCTTCCAAAATTAGGATTTTTATATTTAGACTATGTTCTTAGATTTTTTGATTATAGTAACTTTAAAGGATGGACAGATAAGATAGAGAAAGTCACATATCACTGGAAAAATGATAAAGAGAGGTTTGTACAAGAAGTTAAAGATAAGAAGATTGATATTTTAGTTGGAAATATTCCGGCAACTGCATATGAAACTTTTATAGAGATAGCAAAAGCACTTCCAAATGTTAGATTTATTCCATCTATAGAGACTCAGTTTTCTAATAAATCTAAAGAGAATGTAACTTTATTTTGCCAGAAGTATGATATTCAAACTCCAAAAACTATAATAACATATAATGAAGATGAAGCAGATATGCATTTTAAAAAATGCTACTATCCACAAATCATAAAAAGAAGTTATGGTCCTTCTAATTATGGAGGATATTATGTACATAAAGTAGATAATTATCAAGAAGCTAAAGAGTTACTGCGTAAGAAAAATTATAAACCTATATATTCACAAGACGCAATACCACTAAAAGATAATGGAGATATCCGTGTTATGCTCATCGGGCATAAACCAATTTGTGCATTTTGGAGATACTCAGAAGCAGGGGAATGGATTACAAATACTTCACAAGGTGGAAGTATGAGTTATGAAAATATTCCTATGAGTGCACTTGAGCTTGCAGTAAAAGCTTCAAAAGCTGCAAAAGCTGAGTATTGGGCTTGTGATATAGCAATTGATAAAAATACATATGAGCCATATATTTTAGAATGCGCCACAGCATTYGCTGCATTTCCATATGTTAGAGATTGGATTGGTCAGTATATTATGTGGGATTTAAGCGATGGAAAGTTTAGACTACCTCATGTACCTCTTTYTTCTTGGGAAGAATTAGGAAAAATGGATTCATCAGTTTTAAAAACCATTAGACAGCTTTATTTTGCTCAATATGAACCATCAGTTGATGGAACTTATTGGCTGGAAGATAAAGGTGGTTTTGATATGGAACTTACTGATGAATCAAGTCTTGATGATACTCCTTTATCTATAAAATCACCAATTAGCGAAGAGAAACTTCCTCAAATATTAAAAGATAATGAATATGAAGAGGCATCTGAGATAACTGAAAAGAGCCTGTATAATCTACCAAATGTCTCATTAACAGAGCTTATGACACTTGAAGGTATGGAAGAAGATGTTGCTGTTAAAATAAAAGAATTGACTCAAGACGGCATTATTAGCACACTTAAAGAGTTAAATGAGTATCATTTCACTTACAAAGAGCAAGTTAGTCATTGGGCTAAATCTTTTAACAACTAATTTTTTAAGGTAACAATTTGAGACAACAGTATAGTTCTTACGACGAGTGTATAGATTTTTTTAAATCAGCGCAAATATCAAATCCGGATCTTTTCAAAGTAAAATCGATAGGTAAAACTTGGGAAGATAGAGATATAATCGCCGTAAGTATTACAAAAAATATAGATAAACATTTAGATAAACCAGCACTTTTTTTTACAGGAACTATTCACGCAAGAGAGTGGATAGGGATTGAACTTAGTCTTAGTTTTGCAAAATATATATTAGATCACATTGATTATGACCCTCAATTAAATGCTATATTAGATAGATCCACGCTATACATGGTTCCTTGTGCTAATCCTGATGGATTTGAGTATTCAAGAAACCATTTTTCTTTTTGGAGAAAGAACAGAAGAAAAAATGCAGATGGAAGTTTTGGGGTGGATTTAAACAGAAATKTCTCAGTAGGCTTTACTCCAAATAAAGATACTACATCAAATGTTTATTCTGGTCCAAGTGCTTTTAGTGAACCAGAAACTGCAGCACTTAGAGATTTTGTTACTTCTCATAAGAATATAACTATTGCTCTAGATTATCATTCACAGGGAAATGTTTTTTTTCCTGCACATAACTTTATACACGAAGATGCTAAAGACGCGATAGACTTAAATTTATTAGCTGGAAATATGGCAGAAGAGATTAGAAAAGAGTCTGGACGTGAGTATGGTGTTCATATGGGCAAACCACCTGTACATCTGATTTCAGGAAGTGGTAGAGAGTTTTATTACTCTCAGGGTGCGCTCTCATTAGTAGCTGAAGTAGGAACAAGAAACATTAGTGATTATAAAGAGCATATGAGTGAAAATATAGAAGAAAACCTTCCGGCACTTATATTTGCGCTTTCTGAAGTAAATAATTATAAAAAAGAAAATGCACTGGTTAGGGTTGAAAACTTTATTGCAGCAGAATTTGGTTCTAAAGAGGTTGAACTCAAATGGGATTATCCTGATGATGAAACTGTATATTTTGAGATATATCGTTCAAAAACTAAAAAAGGTTTTGCTCAAGCTTCAAATAGAATTGGTATGACAAAATTAAAAACTTATGAAGATAAAAATCTAAGAGCCTCTACTAATTATTACTACTATGTAAGAGCAGTTTGTAAAAAAAGAAATATTAAATCTCCATATGCCCAAGTTCTTGGTGTCAGAACAAAACCCTTAGAAAACATGTTTTCAAAGATTTTATATCCATTAGCTGATAAAATTGGTTATGTTGGAGAAAAAACTAAGAAAAATGCAGATCATTTTGGTAATAATTCTATGTTTGTAGGTATTTCTGAAAGTAAGGGTGAATGTTTCGGCGTTTGTGGATTTTCTCTATCTACAATACCACAAAATGCAATTATAACAAGTGCTTCAATTTCTTTTTATCCTATGAATAGAGTTTCTGTTCAGGTTGAGAGTTATGGAGAGTGGAGAGTTGGACAGATTGATGAGAGAATTATTGACTATAGAAGTAGTTTTGATGAGATTAAAAATGCTAAATCATTAAGTTATATAGATAGACCTACTGGTTCTGCACAATTATCACAGGGTATTTGGAGAACATACAAGTTTGCAGCTCAAGAAATATCCGTTTTACAAAAATCATTAGTTCGTTCAGAGGCACTTTTTAAATTTGAAGGGCCGTCCTCTCTGCCATTGGATCGGGCATCTCAACTTATGCAGTGGGATATAGGATATGGAAAGTTTAGTGGTGGACTTACATATAGACCAAAACTAGATATTTCATACACGGTAGATGAAGCCAAACTCGAACTTCAATCCTCAAAAGAATTTACAGCACTAAAAAACAGAATAATAGAAAATGAACTGTTAGCAGGATATGATAAAGATGGAAATAAAAAATACTCTTGTATAGAGTTTGATCTTTCTCAGTGGCCTGAAATGGATAATACTGTAATTTCAAGTGCATATATAGAGATTTACACCATAGATATAAATTCTACAAATGCTCTTCGTTTTCATATAGAGATGGTTAAGCCTTGTGATGGTGAAAAAACATATGAGAAGATTAAAACAAGAGAGATTATTGAAAGAATAGGTTATGATGTAAGCGTATCTGACATAAAATCAGAAGCTAAACAGAGATTTGTATTTGATACATATGCTATAAATGAGATGGTTGAGAATATAGATAAAGACTCTAAAGCTGTATTTGTTATATCTGCCTCTTCTCATAAAGCTTTTTCAAAAAATCAAGATGTTACATTTATGGATGATAAGAGAGTTAAAAGACCTTCTTTAATTATTAACTATATAAAGAAGCGTCGTAATCCACCTGCTAAAGTTGAAAAACTAAGATACAATATTGAAAATAATATTCTAAAGCTAGAGTGGGATATTCCAAGTGACAATGGATATAGTGGGGCAATAGTAGTTAAAAATCCTTTTAGAGTTCCTTGTTCTCCATATGATGGGCAAAAACTTTATGGAGGAGTGGACAACTATACATATGATAATTTTGGTGATAGTAGTGTTCATAAGTACTATGCAGTTTTCTCTTATGATAATGTTCCTAATTTTTCAAAGCCTGTATCTATAGAGGTAAATACAGAGAAAAAATAGACAGCAACATGCTGTCTAAATTTACACGAATAAAGACTTTCTAAATTCTTCCTCAAGGTTAAGAAACCTCTAAGCAACAACCCCCTATAATTCCCATCCACAAACAAAGAGACCTTGTCAAAAAGGGCTAGAGAGACTTCGAGTTGAAGCTTTTGAG
>NVRL01000002.1 GCA_002732645.1 Sulfurimonas sp.
ATCATGAGAAACAGTATGATCGCGAAGTTTCTGCGAAGCCAGATATGCAAGTTTTATTGTAGTTTTTTCAATATCTTTTATAGTTGCAGTAACACCATCAAATGTATTAGGAATCATTTTTGTATCATTTGACTTTGTATAAACAGACTCAAACATTTGACGACCACCATAGATTGATGTTTTAGCTATGTCATATTGAAGGTATGCCTGAGCTAGAACTGTCATACCAAAGTTGCCTGTTTTATCTGTATCGTAACGACTAAGTGTATCTTTACCTGCTTTTAAATAGTTGATTTCACTAGCATCCATACGATAAAAAGAAGGGTTTTGTGATGTATATAGACCTATCGTAGCACTTACCCCTTTAAGTGGTGCAGATTTATAAAGGATACTACCACCAAGACCCATAGCTCTATTATCTTTTATATTACCGCCTTTTTCTTCATTTTGCCAGTCCCAATAAAAAGTGTTCAGTCTAAGACGACCGTAAAAAACACCGTTTGAAAAAGCTTCTGTAATATTACCTGCTGAAGATGGAAGTTTATTATACTCAAGAACCATATTTGGCTTTAAAGTTACTTTGTCTGTTTTTAATGTAGCACTTGCTGATGTAGAGAGTAACAAAGCACTAATAGCTGCTAAACTTGATATAGTTTTTTTCATACTAAACCTTTAAATAAATTATAGTTTATATATGTTACCCCTATGTCTCTTAATGATCAGTGAAAAACCTACTTTTTCTTTTGCAGTTTTTCTTTTTGTTTACTTTTTTCTTCTTTATTTTCCTCGTTTATATTTTGTAAAATATCTCTATAATCATATATGGAGTCAACATATCTAACAGGTTCACTTCCTCTTGCGTAACCATGTTTTAGTGTTTGATAGTATCTCTTTTGAGAAAGTAGAGGAAGAGCCTTTTTCAAATCACTCCATATATTTTGATTAAGTCTCATTTTCTTAGTCAATTTTTGAGCATCTTTTATATGACCCATACCTATGTTGTACGCAGCAAGAGCAAACTTTAGCTTATTATCTCCCTCTACACCTTTAGGTACATTCTTTAGCATCTGATTTAAGTGTCTAGTTCCACCTCGGATGCTTTGTTGTGGATTTAGACGGTTTTTTACACCTAGAAGTTTTGCTGTTCTGCGAGTTAGCATCATAAGCCCTCTAACTCCGGTAAAACTTTTTGCTTTAGGATTCCAATGTGATTCTTGATACGATTGAGCAGCTAAAAGCCTCCATGGTATATTATAGAGCTGTCCATACTTTTCAAAATATTTTTTATATTTGGGAAGTCTTGATTTTATACGTTTATAAAACATTTTATTATTATAATAATCAAAGAATAGAACATAACTGTAGTAGTGATCTTTAAGTTGTGCTAACTTTCCACTTTGGTTGAAGCTGTTAAACCATGAGTACATATCCGCTTCTAGTTTTTTAGAACCTTTGGCTAAAACCCATGCTAACTGCTCCCTCTCGCTAATAACAAAAGCTAGTGCTATACGTGGGAAATACCTTTGATTAAGAGCGTAAATATTTGAATCTGCTATCGTACAGTCAATCTTATGAGATGCAACTTGTTCTAAAAGTTCTTCAGTTGAGAGCTGGGCATCAAATGTTGCATTTATGTCATAACCATCTTCTTGAAGAGACCTTATAGTCTCACTATAACTGGTTCCTTCTCCTACAGTTATACTTAGTCCAGCTAGGTTTTCCACATCTCTTGGGAATTTACCCGATCCTAGCATCCCACGATGACATATTACCTGTTCTTGAACTTCAAAATATGAGGGTCCAAAGTTAAAGGTCTCTTCTCTAGCTTTTGTCTTAGCTAGAGAYGCAGAAGTGATATGGATATGTGGTAGTTTTGAAAATTTGATAGCTTCTTTAATGGTGTTTACAGTAGTAATATTTAATGTTACACCTAAATGTTCAGCATAAGCATGAAGTAAATCATACTCAAAACCTTTCGCTCCATCTGTACCGATATAGTAAGTAGAAGGTGCATTTAGTAGAACGACATTAAGATTTTTTGTTTTTTTGATTTCATCTAAAACAGATGGTTTTTCGATTCTTTTTCCAGGCTGATAAGCAGAATGACTAAGCCAGCCAAAGACAAAAAATGAGAATGAGAAAAAAACAACAAGTAAAACTTTTATATTCATTGCATCAGTTTACAGACAAAAACTTATGCAAAAATAAAACGATTTACATCACTATCATACTCATGTGCTAAAACCTGTCCATGTACTTTAAGTATAGAGTCTACAAGATAAAGTCCCAAACCAAAACTATTTTTTGATGGATTTTCTTTTGTAAATGGCTCTATATAGTACTGTAATGAATGGGCTATACATTCACCTTTACTCTCAAAACATAATTCATCATTTATAATCAAAATCCTCACATGGGCATCCGGAGAATATTTGATACCATTGTCTATCATATTTTTAATAGCCGTAGTATAGAGTCTATAGTTAGCCGTTAGTTTTACAGTGGCATCTATATCAACACTTACACTACTTCTCTCAACCATTGCCATATCAATGGCTCCGTCGATTATATCAACAAGTCTATACTCTTTAAAATCACTCTTATCGCTTATGCTTGTAACTTCCTCTATAAGTGCAAACTCTTCTACCAGTGACTCTAAACGACCAAATATAGAGCTAAATCTATCTCTTTGTTTTGTCGTATTTAACATCTGAGTAGCAATAGTTCCTTTGGCGATAGGAGTCTTAAGCTCATGCATAATATTTCTCAAAAATAGTGTTCTTGACTCTAAAATAGTATTAATCTTTTCTCTTGTGGATTCAAGTTCGTTTGATACAAGTGCTATTTCATCACTTCCAGAAGTTTTAAAAGAGATATTCATCTCTCCATTTCCAAAGAGTGCTATTTTTCTTCTTAAACGAATAAGAGGTCTTAGTCTTWGTAAAATCAACACAAAGGAAATAGATATTATCAGTATAATTGTTAGATATGAGTATGCAATTGAGTAGTATGTATATGCCTTTAACTCTTCATCTTGAATTAGAACAGATCCAATAGGTGACTCTATATAAAAATATATTGTTTTACTCAACGCAAGCATTGATATTCTTAAATCACGAACAATCCTTTGAGTATAAAAACCTTGATTATTCAGCATAATTGCTTCATCAACTCTTTTAAAATTTCTTTCTTTTAAGAGTTTAGCTTTTACTAAAATATTTTTTTGTTCGTTCTTATCCTTTTCTATAACAAACTTATAGACTGCCAAGTTTGCCTCAAGCATTATTTGTGAAGTTTTTTTCTGTAGATGTTCACGATATATTTGCGTGATAGTTTCATGTTTTGAAAAGATATGATCTATATATTGGTGTTTATTTAACTTGTAAAATTCCCAAAAAACTGCACTCACACTAACTAAAGTTACAGCTAGTGCAAAGAGTACAGTTATTAAAACAGCGTGTTGTTTCATTATTACTTAAGTAGCTTGTATCCAACTCCACGAACAGACTCTATTAGAGTCTTATCGCCTAGTTTGTTTCTGATTCTTCCAACCATTACATCTATACTTTTGTTTGAAGAGTCTTCATTTATAGCATTTACATTGTGAATCAAATCTTCACGAGAGACTACAAGTCCTTGCTTCGCGATCATATAAGCAAGTATTCCAAACTCTGCATTTGTAAGATCTATATTTCTATTTTTATATGTAATCATCATAGATGAAGTGTCACATTTAAAGTCACTCTTAGACTCTTCTTTTGCTTCTGATTTCGCTTCATAACGTCTTAAAACTGAGTGAATTCTTGCTTCTAGTTCTCTTGGATCATATGGCTTAGGTAGATAGTCATCAGCGCCAAGCTCAAGTGCTTTGACTTTATCAGTTACATCACTTCTTGCAGAAGAGATAACGATAGGGATATCCTGTCTTTCACGAATAGCTTCACAAACTTCTAGACCATCCATTCCAGGAAGTGTTAAGTCTAAAATAACTAAATCAAATTTTTCTAATTTTAATATACTTACTGCTTTAAAAGGGTCATCTTCTGTTATAACCTCAAACTCAAACTGTTCAAGATACTCTGTCAGTATCTCTGCTAATTCTAAGTCATCTTCAATCATTAATATTTTTTTCATATTCGAATTTTAACAGAGATAAACTAATAGCTGGTTAAGTGAATAACAAAGCTATATTGTAAGCAATAAATGCTAGTGAATATGCCACAATAGATGTAAATGCAAATAGATAGAAGAAATACTTAATTCCTCCAGCTTCACGAGTAAATACAATAGAAGCTGCCAAACACGGCAGATAAATCATAATAACAACTATAAATGCTATAGCAGATGCAAAAGAAATATTCTTACTAATTGCAGTAATCAGWGAAGAATTTTCTTCATCTACATCATCACCTAAAGCGTAAAGTACACCAAGAGTTGATACGACTACTTCCTTTGCTGCAAGACCTGTTTGAAGTGCAACACTCATCTTCCAGTCAAAACCAAGTGGAGCAAAAATAGGTTCAGAAAATTTTCCAATACTACCTAAATAACTCTGCTCTAAATGAGCAACAGCCTGCTCGTTTGCCAACGTATTTTTTGCTTCTTCACTAACAGCCATTTCTATTTTTGTTGCATATTCCTCTTTTATCATTAAATTATGAGGATAATTACTTAAAAACCAAATCAACATAGATGCAGCGGCAATARAAGTACCGGCCTTTTTCAAGTACATCATTGTCTTTGTTAAAACTGTATGCCAAATAAGTTTGGCTGATGGAAGTCTGTACTTTGGCATCTCCATAACAAATGGCTCATCAGCACCTTTAAAGGCAGTAAGTTTTAAAATCTTTGCTGCAACAAGACCAATCATTGCTCCACCTATGTAGATAGCAAAAAGTATATTACCAGCCATCTCAGGAGAGAAAAATGCACCTGCAAAAAGTACATAAACAGGAAGCCTTGCTCCACAACTCATAAAACCGATAATAAAAAGAGTCAGTAGTCTATCCCGGTCATTTTTAAGAATTCTTGCACTCATATAAGCAGGGATAGAACAACCAAAACCAGTAACTAGTGGGATGAACGATTGTCCATGCATACCAAATTTATGGAAAAAACCATCAAGTAAGAACGCAACTCTAGACATATAACCTGTACTCTCTAATAGTGCTATACCTATGAAGAGAATTATAATATTTGGAACAAATAAAATAACTGCCCCAACACCTGCAATGATACCGTCAACTATAAGTGAGCGAACGTCATCATTGCTAATTGTTGCACCTACCGTATCACCAAACCAACCAAAAAATGCATCTATCCAGTCCATCGGAATCGATCCTATCTCAAAAGTCAGCTGAAAAAGTCCCCACATTAAAAATAAAAATATAGGAATACCTAAAAATGGATGGATAAGAACATTATCTATCTTTTCAGTTAAGCTTTTTTCCTCTTTATAATCCTCTTGCTTTAAAACTTCAGCAACTATACCTCTGTTAAAAGAAGCATACTCTTCTGCAAAAGACTCTTTTATATCATCACTGTCATGGTGAAGCTCTACGTGTTTAGAAGCTTCTATAAGAATAGGTTGAAGTTCTGTCCATACAGGGTCATCATGAAGTTTTGCATAAGTTTGTTTATTGTTTTTTAGAAGATTAATCGCAATATTTCTATATGAATTTTTTGCTTCATATCTGTGTTTATCCAGATACCATACTATTTGAGCTATYTCCTCTTCAACAGGTTCACTAAAAATTAGTTTTGACTCTTGCTTCTCTTTCTCTCTTACAGATACAACAGCGTCTAGAAGTTCTTCTATACCCTCTTTTGTAACTGCTGATACTTTTATACAGGGGATTCCCAGCAATTCTGACATATAAGCGGCATCTATCTCTATACCCTCTTTATAGGCTTCATCACTCATATTTAGAGCTATAACCATATTTTTGTTCATGCTCATAAGTTCTGATGTTAGTTGAAGGTTTTTCTCTAGGTTTGTAGAATCTACTACATTGATTATAAGATCATAACTCTCAGCGCAAAGGTAATCATGCGTTACTCTCTCTTCAATAGTATAATCAGTAAATGCSTAAGTTCCAGGAAGATCCACAACCGTAAAGTGATAGTCTTTGTAATCAAATAAAACTTCGGTTTTATCAACCGTAACACCGGAGAAGTTTCCAACGTGAAGATGTGCATTTGACACAGAGTTGATAAGCATACTTTTACCAACATTAGGTTGTCCTACTAAAGCTATTTTTATATGATTAGCTATAACCGGACAAGCTTTCCCTTGGATATCATTCATATTTTTCTACCTCTATAAGCTGGGCTTCTTGTGCACGAAGAGCTATTCTCATCTTACCGACTTTTATCTCTATCGTACTTTTGGCCGGAGCATGCTCTAAAACTTCTATTATTGCCTCTTTCATGATACCAAAAGAGATAAGTCTCTGCTTTAGATCTGTAGGTGCGTGTAATTTTATAACTTTTACTTTGCAAGATTTATTGCAGTCTTTTAATGTTTTCATATTTTAATTCTTATTAAATTTTCGTAATGATAATAGATATCATATTAATTGTTGATTAAAACTTGTACTCAAGTCTCACAAGTGCTCTATCAAAAGTATTTTTGTTACTTGTTGATTTATAATTTGTATATATACCTTCTAAATACCATCTATTTGTYATGTCATAAGTCACTATCGCATCTTTTTCTGTGATTCTATCATTATCACTGTAAAGTTCACCATAAACAAGTTCAAGAACTAAACCATTTAAAGAAACTCTCTCAAACTCATACCCTGSTCCGATTCTAAACGACTCTGCATTGTTATTTAAACCACCTGTATATGCAGAACCTGCTTCTGATATTGAAGAAATAGAGGCTTCATCAAGCGAAGTATAGTAAGGTCCACCACCAAAACCATTTGTTACAAACTTTGAATTATCCGAGAAAGCAATATTGTATGCACCACCAAGAAATGCTCCCTTATAGTGAAATATTGTCATCGCACCATAAACACTTCCATCTACGTTAGAGTTCTCTAACTCCTCAATATTAGTAGCTTGAACACCATAGTCCAAGTGAATATCATCACCATCTATAAAATATATACCTATTACCTCAGCATAAGCAATAGCACTCATATTATCTATATAGTTGTACCAAAAAGAGGCTTCACTATTTTTAGCATATTTATAAGTTATAGATGCACCTGCCATACCGAAGCTCTCAGAACTAACAAGATCTTTAAACTCATTTTGAAATGCTCCTGTACTCTCATCTTGAGAATCATAACCTGCCCATCTGTTAAAATAAAGGAGCTGTATTTTTAGCTTATCGTTATAGTCTATATTTGCCCAAGCACCTTCAAAAGTATTTGGAGCCATTCTAATGTCATCACWATTTGCAAAAGGTGTTTCTACTCTTACACGTCCAATTTTTGTTTGAAAAAAATCATTAGAGTAATTTATGCTTGCCTCAGCTATATATGCAAAAGAGTTTAAGTCCTTAGCAAAGAAGTCTTCATTCAGATCTTTTTTATCAGGGTTAATAAAATCTAGACTTTGAGATACATAAGCTGCGAAATGAGCTTGAAATCCATGAAACCCAGCGGTATTAAAACCAAACTCTCCGCCAAAAGAGCTAGCATGTTTTTCCGTTTTATTGGGCACTGCACTAATCTTATGTGCGCTATCTATGTAAGCCAACCTAAACTTTCCAAAAGCATCTGCATAATCAAACATACTATTAAAACTATCCGCTTTTTTTGGAAGTGTTTTTACTACCTCAAATCTTCCTGCTACTTTAGAGTGAATCATACCGCTTTGCTCTATAGCAGTAGTTCTTTTCTCAGTTACTACAGGTGTATTAGCTTTAGTACTTGTATCATCAGCTTGTGCCAAATAAATCATATCTATCATTTTAGTCCATCTTTTAAATATTAAACCAATGATAACAAATATCAACTTAATAGTATTTTAATAATGATAGAAATTATCATTATTAGTTATTGCTTAATTCAATCTTCTATTATAAAAATAGAGATATAATTACGCAAAAACTTAACTCAAGGTAATTTATGAAATTTTTATACCAAGCGACTTCTCACTTTAACCTGGCAAACCTTTTTACTTTTGTAAATATTACAGCCGGTCTACTTGCTACTTATTTTATTACTCAAAACAACTTTATTTTAGCGATTGTTCTTGCATGGATTGGTGGTGCATTTGATATATTTGATGGTAAAATTGCTAGAAAATATAACTTATCAAATGAGTTTGGTGTTCAGCTTGACAGCTTTGCAGATTTTTTRAGTTTTGTTCTTGTWCCTGTATTTYTAATYTTTCAAGCAGTTTATGCCTCGTCACTCTCTGGCATCATGATGCTAATTGCAGCTGTTGTTAGCATCTACTATGTTATTTCAGGTCTAAGAAGACTTATTCACTTCAACATTCATACAGATGCCGGCGAAGTAGATAAATACTTTACTGGTGTACCGACTCCACTTGGAGCAATTTTATTATGGTTTGTTTATCTTACTCATGCCTATGAAATCTTACCGGCTATAGTTGTTATAGCTCTTATGGCTATTATTGGATGGAGTCTAAACTCTACAATAAAAGTTAGACACCCATAGAGTTATTTACGCAACTACCACGCAGTTTCGTCCATTATTTTTTGCACCATAGAGTGCAGAATCTGCATCTCTGAGTAGAGACTCAAAACTACGATGTTCTTTACTTAATTCACTTATTCCAAAACTTGCAGTTACTTTAATATTTTCAGGGTTTAATTCTTCTATCTTTTTTCTTAAAGCTTCTGCCTTCTCTTTTGCATCTTCTTTGGAACACCCCTCAAGTACTATTATAAAYTCCTCTCCACCAAACCTTGCACTAAAATCTTCGGTTCTTTTATCCTGAACAAGCACAGAAGCTACGTCCTTTAAAACCAAATCTCCTGTAAGATGCCCATATGTGTCATTTACAGCTTTAAAGTGATCTATATCTATCATCATAATACTAAGTTTATCATTTTGTCTAAGGGCTCTTGAAAATTTTCTCTCACCCTCATCTACCAAATGATTACGATTGTAAAGACCAGTAAGTTGATCATGTAAAGCATTGTAGACCAGTTCATCTCTTYGTTTTTTTAATGTTATCTGTGTATTTACTCTCGCTTTTACTATAGCTGGATGAATAGGTTTCTTAATGTAATCAACAGCCCCTAAAAGAAGACCTTTTTCTTCATCTTCTTCTGTATCTTTGCCAGTTACAAACATAACAGGAAGACTTTCACAACCTACACAACGCTTAATCTCACGAAGAACTTCATAGCCATCCATCTCAGGCATATTAACATCAAGCAAAATCAAATCAGGGTGAGGTTTTTGTTTTATTAGCTCAAGTGCGCGAGCACCATTTAGTGCCACTTTTATATTGTAGTCATCTTTTAATACTCCGGCAAGTGCTTGTACATTTGAGGCTACATCGTCTACAATTAAAACAATTGCTTTTTCTTCCATAACTAACCTTTGTCATAATTTCTACTACATTAAGCTTACACAGCTTACTCTTAATAGCTTATTAATGAGATATTAACTTTTATTATAACCACTTAATCAGTATCTGTTTAAGTAGTTCTCTATCAATCGGTTTTGCCAAATAATCACTCATCCCAGCTACCCTACACTTCTCTTGATCACCATACATCGCATTTGCTGTCATGGCTACTATAGGTATTTTTGTATAAGTGTCTCCAGCATCATTAGCTCTAATAGCTTTAGTCGTATCATAACCATCAAGCTCTGGCATCTGACAGTCCATGAATATTAAATCATATTTTATAGAAGAGTTGTTCAAAATATCCAAAGCTTCAACTCCGTTGTTTGCAATATCTGCTTCAAGTCCAAAATCTTCTAACATTCCATTCGCTACCAATTGATTTGTTATATTATCTTCAACGAGTAATATATTGTTTTCAAAGATTGGGTCACTCTCATCATCTCTAATTAAAGAGATAGCTGGAGTCTCCTCAACTTCTAAAATAGTCTTAAGAGCATATAACAAATCCTTTGTTGTAGCGGGCTTTGGAAATGAACCGTCAACCCCAATATTAGTATAATGAAAAGCGTCTCCCCTATCTATAAGAGATGTCATCATAATTATCTTCATCTTGTCATAATTAGGATTACTACGTATAACCTCCACTAGTTCTTCACCCTTCATAGTAGGAATGACAATATCTATAAACGCTATATCGAAATTTCTGCCTTGTAACTTAAATAGTGCTTCTGTAGAATTCTTTGCACTCTCTACTTTCATACCCCAATGCTCTAACTGTTTTTGTATTACATGAAAACTCAATTCACTAGAGTCTATGATTAATACATTTTTATCTTTTACAGAAATCTCATGTTTAACTAACGATGAGTTTTGACTAAGGTTTACACCTATATCAATAGTAAATTTACTCCCTTTACCAAACTCACTTTTAACATCTATATTACCATCCATTAGATTACATAACTTTTGTACTATGGCAAGTCCTAAACCTGTTCCGCCATATTTTCTGGTTGTAGATGCATCAACTTGAGAAAAAGAATCAAATAAAGTATCTATTTTATCTTTAGGTATTCCAATTCCACTATCAGACATCTCGATAACCAACCTAGCATCTGTTAAATTTATAGTATTAAGAGTTGCCTTTATTGATATAAATCCTCTAGAAGTAAACTTTATAGAGTTACCTACTATATTAGATAGTATTTGGCGGATTCGCCCAGGATCTGCGTTAATTATATTACGCTCAATTGCTGTCAAATCTAAAATTAGTTCAACATCTTTTTCTTGTGCTCTAAATGCAATACTCTCTGCAAAGTCACCTAGTTCATCACGAATATTAAAATCAATATATTCCAAATCCATTTTTCCAGCTTCAACTTTGGAAAAATCTAAAATATCATCTATTAGGATTAAAAGAGCTTTCGCACTACTTTGAGCTAAGGTTGCCTGGTGCTTCTGAGTATCATCTAGTTTTGAGTTCATTAAAAGACCTATCATACCAATAACACCATTCATAGGTGTTCGTATATCGTGAGACATACTCGCTAGGAACTCTGATTTAGCTTTTACACTATCTTCGGCTATCTCTTTAGCTTCTATTAATTCATTACTCAGAGTATTAATACTATTTTTAATCTTTAAAGAAAAGAGGTAAAAAAGCATAGCTATTATAAATATAAAAGCAGATGCATATATAATTAGTTGCATGTATTTATGATCAGAATATAATTTTTCCTTGTATGCCATTTCTAGTTGAAACTTTATATAATCATTTAGTTCAATATTTGCAYTGCTAATAATATCTTTAAGCTCTAAGATATTTTCAAAATATTTTTCTTTAGAAGYATTTTGACTCTTTTTTAATATATTTATAATTCTCTCATACTTCCTTTTTGAGTATCCAAACAGCTCTTTTTCTTCACTCTCCATATTTTTTTGTCCAAACTTGTTCCATTTTTTTGCTAATATCTCTTTAGCAAGATTCAGAACCTCTTGTGCATCTTCTCTTGATATATTTCCAACTCTTTGTTCATTTAAAGTATCAAGTATATTAATATTATATATATCTTTTATCTCTTCAAGCATTACAATAGGCGTTACGTGATTTATGTATATATGGTCTATTGTATCTCTATCTTCAGTACGAATGTAAAAAGAAACAGCTGTTATAATTAAGATAGAAAATGCCATCATCAATATCAGTAAGTTTAGTTTTACATTGAGTGTCAACCTATCTAAAAAATTCATCTACTTCTCTCCATCTATTGTTAGCAGCTCACCATCTTTATATATAGTAAGATATATATCATTCATTGCCTGATGGTCATTTTTAGAAAGTTCTATCTCTATACCTTTTAAAGAGTTATCTGAAAGCCTCTCGAAACTACTTATAAAACTCTTTCTACTTAAGGGTTCACGACTTTGTCTTAATGCTTCAACGATAAGTTTTGCACTTAAAAAACCTTCAAAAGAGACAAATCCGCAAACATTTTTAGGATTACTTTTTAAAAATATTTTTTTGTACTCTGAAACTGCTTCATTAGTTTCTATACAAGGCAAAGGAACAACTTGTGAGATAATCAAGTTATCTGTCTTTCCTTCTAGTTCATTAAGCAAAGATCTGCTTCCGACAAAAGATATATTTGCAAAAATAGTTTTTGTAAGTCCCTCTTTTTTAGCGCGTTTTATAAACTCTGCACAAGGTTTATAAGCACCTATCATAATTACAGCCTGAGGATTTACTTTTTTAATAGAGTTTAAAGCCGTTGTAATTGACAAAGTGTTTCTTATATAAGCTCCACTTGCACTAAGCTCTATATTTCTCTTATTTAGTGCTATTTTCACACCCCTCAATCCATCTTTTCCATAACTATCACTTTGATAAAAAATAGCAATATTTTTCATTTTTAACTTATCAACTAAATATTTAACTATCTCTTCTGTTTCCCCATAGTAACTTGCCCTAAAATTTACCACTAAGGGATTAAAAGGCTTTCGTAACAGCTCTGCTCCGCTAAAAGGCGTTAAAAATGGCACTTTATATTCATTTACTATCTTTAAAACAGCTTTTGAAGTAGGTGTTCCAACTTCTCCAAAAAGAGCAAACACCTTATCCTCTGTTATTAGTTTTAGACTATTTTCAACAGCTAAAGAGGGCTCATACTTATCATCATAAGTAATAAGCTTGATTTTTCTTCCATTGACACCACCCATGGAGTTTATATACTCAAAGTATGACAAGGCACCATCACGAAAGGATATACCAAGATCAGAAGCTGCACCACTAATTGCAGATGACTGACCAAGTATTATATTATTCTCATCAACACCGTTATCCACTTTAATATAATTATCATAATAGATAAATATCGAAGTTATCAACAATAAAACGAGCAAAGCTTTAAAAACTACTTTCATGATTCAAAATCTTTCATAATGCTACCTATTGTTTCTAAAGCCTCATGCGTTAAAAAACTATCAATCTCTTTTTTTAACTTCTTTAATTTCAACGATCTCTCTTTATCGGTAGATGCTCTAAATATATTTATACTACTAGTATCTATATACAAGCCCTGTTCCAGCTCTTGCTTAATTTTTTTCATCTCTTTATCTATCTCTAGTATACTAATTTTTCTTTCAATAGTTTCTGAACTGTTCTTCTCAATATAATCAGCTAAAATTTTCAAGAGTTCTGCTGTCATATTTTTTAAGTTATCAAACTTTTCTCTAAACTCTTCTTCTTTTAACTCAGATGAACCTAACTCTATCTCTTTAGCTTTTTCTTGCATAGCTTGTGCACTTATATTTCCACATGATCCTTTTATGCTGTGAGCATGTATTTTTATGGCTTCTTCATCTCTTTCTTCTATAGCTTCACCTAAAGCTTTTACCGAACCTTCAATATCATCTATAAAGAYTACCAATATTTTTGTAAGCATCTTAGTTGATCCACCTATACGTCTAAGGGCATTTTTTTCATCCCAGGTAAGGTTCTCTTCTATCTTTTTTTCTACTACAACTTCATCGGTCTCTATATCAAGCAACCACTTATTTAAAGCACGCATCAAAATCTCAGGCTCAATTGGCTTTGTAATATAGTCATTCATGCCTGCTATTTCACACTTCTCTCTGTCTCCTTGCATCGCATTTGCGGTCATGGCGACTATCGGTATTTCAATATACTCCTTACCTGCCTTTTGCGCTCTTATTGCTCTAGTTGTATCATAACCGTCAAGTTCTGGCATCTGGCAATCCATAAGAATAATGTCATACTTTTTAGATGAGCTCTTTAAAATAGCTAAAGCTTCAACTCCATTATTTGCAATATCTGCATTAAGACCAAATGAGTTTAAGATGCCGTTTGCAACAAACTGATTTGTTAAGTTATCTTCTACTAGTAATATATTGCCATTTTTATTAAAATGTTCTTCCTCTATCATAGTCTCTTTTTTAAGAAACTGAGAACTATTTTCATCAAGAGTACTAAGTGCATAAAACAGATCTTTTGTAATAACTGGTTTTGGAAAAAATGCATCAAAATATCTATGAGTCTGCTTCTGAAGATTTTCTCTCTCATTTAGTCTAGTCATCATAATCAATTTTACATTATCAAAACTAGAGCTTTTACGTATTTGTGCTCCCAGCTCATCCATCTGGATGTCTATAAAGACTATATCAATCTCTTTCGCTTTTAGAATTGTCAAGGCAGRCTCTTCCTTCATAGCGGTAAACATTTCCATACCCCAGTGTTCAAGCTGATGTTGCATAACATCTAGATTTATTTTACAAGAGTCAACAACTAGAGCTCTCTTTGCATCTACACAAAATGAAGGTTCTACTTTAGATGAGTTCTCACTTATACCGACTTCTATATCAACTATAAATGTACTTCCTTCTCCATATTTACTTTTTACACTGACATCACCGTGCATAAGATTACTTAACCTTTTAACGATAGTAAGACCCAAGCCTGTCCCACCATACTTTCTGGTTGTAGACGCATCAACTTGAGAAAAAGRGTCAAATAGAGCTTCTATCTTTTGGCTCTCTATTCCTATTCCGGTGTCTGTTATTTCCAAAACAAGTCTTGCTTTTCTTTCATCTTCTTTATTTAGACTTGCTTTTATCATCACATAACCTTGTGATGTAAATTTAATAGCATTACCTACAATATTTGATAATATCTGTCGTATACGTCCAGGATCTGAATTTACAAAATCTATATCTATATTTGTAAGATCTAAAACAAGTTCTACATCTTTTTCCTGAGCTTTTATAGCGATTAATTCTGCAAACTCACCAAGTTCATCCCTAAGATTAAAATCTATATGTTCCAGATCCATCTTCCCAGCTTCAACTTTGGAAAAATCTAATATATCATTTATAAGTGCTAAAAGGGTCTTTGCACTGTTTTGGGCCAAAGAAGCTTGATGTCTTTGGGCGTCATCGAGTTTTGAGTTCATTAAMAGKYYRASCATRCCSAKRACACCATTCATCGGGGTTCTAATCTCATGGGACATAGTTGCTAAAAACTCTGATTTTGCTTTCACACTATCATGGGCTATCTCATTTGCCTTTAAAAGTTCTAGCTCTGACTCTTTTGCAGATGTAATATCTGTACGAATTGCTACATAACTCCTCGGTTTATTATTTTCATCCATAAACGGCACAATTGTAGTATCAACCCAATAAGGCTTCCCACTTTTACTAAGATTACAAACCTCATCATTCCAAACATCTCCATGAGTAATCATATGAYACATGACTTCCCAGAATTTTTTTGAGTGAACTCCAGAGTTTAATATTCTATGGTTTTGTCCCATCAACTCTTTTCTTGAGTAACCGCTTATCTCAACAAATTTATCATTTACATATGTTATATCACCCTTTACATTTGTAACTGCAACGATAGAGTGAGCATCAAGAGCAAACTTTTGTTCATCTAGTTCTTGTAAAGCTTTATTTGCCTCTAAAGTTTGCTTTTTTAATTTTTTCTCATTTTCTTTTAGGGACTTTACCATCGTGCTAAACGTTGAAGCAAGCAGACCTATTTCACCTTTGTGATTTGTATCTATGTTTATGTTTCTTTTTCCCTTAGAAAACATCTTACTAGCATCTGAGAGAGCCCTCAAAGGTTTTACAATCTGCCTTGATATTAAAAATGAAACAACAATAACAATAATCATCGTTATAAGAAAAAATATAAAGGCTTTGTAAGTAACTCTATCTGCTATAACATAAAGAGCTTCTTCGTTAACTTCGTTAAAGAGTATCCACTTAACTCCAAGTACATCAATATTAGTATGTATTCCAATAACTCTATCAGAGAAAGGGTTCTCATAACTAGAAATACTTTCTTGGATATTTTGATTGTACTGATACCACTCTTTTAACTTTGAAGCTTCTACTTTAAGCTTTGATGTATTAGATGACATTTCACTGATTAGTAAACCATCCTTACTAAGAAGATACTTATTTACTTTAWCTACATCATCCTCAAATAACGAAGAGATGCCTTCCGCTTTTAACTGTATCGCTAACACACCTATTCTCTCTCCGTAATTATCAACTAATGGTGCAGTTAAGAATCCAGTCACCTTATCACTTGGCAGCTCATAAAGCTCCAAGTCCGAAAAGTTAATTTTTCCATCTTTAAGTGTTTGAGAGTAAGAGGCAGTAAACTTGGTCTTGGCAAATTTACCATTATGCAGATTTGTACCAAGATCACTYWSWKTTGCAACTGAATATAAAATATTACCTTTATTGTCAATCAAAAAAAGATCATAAATATAGTCATATTGTCTGAGCAGTTCAAGTAGTTGATCTTCATTTTCACTTATTGATTTTACATATTCGTAACTATTAACAAACTCATTTAATTTTTTATCACTTTTTTTATATTGGGAGATAAGAAGAGCTAAAAAATCAATATTTGCTTTTGTTTGCGACCAACTAGATATATCAATTTTTCTATAGTGAAACCAGTTTTTTATAAACTTTTTTTCCAGTCCTGCAGAATGTCTCAAATTTTCAAAAGCTGCTTCTTTAAAACCCTTTACACTAATGACATTACTCTCATATGAGATAATAAGTAAAGGGACTAAGGAGATAAGTAAAAACCAAAAAAGAATTGAAAAACCTAGTGACTTATACCATATAACTTTATATGTTTTAAGTTTATTTTCCATTTAATTACCCACTGTTTGTGAAAAGCTCTCATCTGCAAAAGAAGAGATATCAATTTTATTTTTTATAATTGACCCTTCAAATGCATAATCCATAATCTGTTTTAAACCTTCTTTATCTACATTTAGATGCTTATAGTTTATTACATTTAACTCAATATCAAGAGATGCAATGATAGCTTCTCTTGTATGTGCTTTTATATGTTTACGTACTATTTTAACTATTTCCTCTAGTGCCTCTCCACCTTCAGCTCTAGCTTTTTCAATATCTTTCCCCGCTTTATGAATAAAATAATTCACCTCATTAACAGCTCTTCTTTTTTCATCTATCGCTTTGTCCGTAGCAAGAGTTATACACTCAACATGTCCATATTTAAATGGCATTACATCCTTTGAATACCAAGCGACATAACCAAACTTCTCCGTTTCCACCACATCTGCCCAAGGTAGTGACTGCTCAAACGCAGCAGGAGTTGCCCTTGCACTATTTATTTTTATAAATTGAGGAGCTTTTGGAGGTGATACTGAGATGCCAAGAACCTCTGCTTTTTCTTTAGTGCTAAATGCTATTGAGGTACCATACTCTTTTAAATAACGATAAAGTATAACTGAGTGTGTAGATAGAAGGTGAGGCATTCCTATCTTAGTAGGAGATTTATTCTCTATGTATAACTCTTTAAGTGCATCTGCTACTTCATGGTTTGGTTTACGGTCTATTCGTTTTGCAGCTAGATTTATCTTTGTTTTAATTAGATCATTTATAGCCAATGCATTACCATCTCTATGCATTAGACCTATCCAACGAAAATCTGGTTTTTGATTAAACATATCCATTGCAAGAGGACTCATAACAAAGGCCATATCAACCTTGCCAGATTGAAAATATGCACGAAGTAAATCCCAATTTTTCATCTGAGTTATTTTAAAATCTGCATATTTCATTTTATCTCTGTAGCGTTCATATGCTACAAGAGCCCCATAGTGATCAGCAAGAGGAATATAGAGTGCATGAATACTCTTTTTCTTAGGCTCTGCTTGAAGCATAGTTGTAAGTAGTAGAACAGTTATAAATAAGAGTTTCATATTAGCTCCTTATATAAATAAGATTTATATAACTCTATAATAAATAATATAAAACATTACTTAGCGTTAACACTATACCTTCCTGATCCAAGTAAAAATACAGATATTGAAAGTATCAAATAAAAGAGTGGAAGTTCAATAACAGGTGCGCCATGTTTTCCTAACGCAAATAAATCTCCGCCATGAGCTAAGAAGATAGCCATTAACATATTTAGAGCTAATACTACTGATGCAACTCTTGCATATAACCCTAGTATAATAAAGATAGGTACTACAACCTCACCTACATAAATACCATAAGCTAAAAACTCAGGTAGTCCTGAATTAGTTGTCAGATACTTAACCCCACCGATACCGTTAATGATTTTATCTACACCATGAAACAACATCATAATCCCAAGACTAAGTCTAATAATCAGTTTTGCAATATCGCTATTTTGAAACACTATTGATCTCCTTTTGATTGAATCTTAAATCTGCAACTTCCGACCGTTATAGTTTTACCGCCTTTTATAGCTTCTTTTACATAAGCAAGAGTTCCCTTTGGATCTGCATCTCCTATCTCTTCTTCTATCATTTTAAGAAGGTCAGCCTCATTTGTTGTTGTCCATGTTTTTTCATAGTTATATTGTGTTTGTATATTCATAGTAGTATAATATCTAAATTGAGGAATATATTATGAAAGATATACTAAAAAACTTTACCGTTCTTTACGTCGAGGAAGTGAACACATGAAAGATATGCTAAAAAACTTCACAGTTCTTTATGTCGAAGATGAGGAGATGGTACGAAAAAGTGCTGTTGAGTACTTAGAACGTGTTGCTAAAGAAGTTCTCCAAGCAAAAGATGGCAAAGAAGCCATCAATCTATGGAGAGAACATAAGCCTGATATTATTATTACAGATATCAGTATGCCTCGTCTTAATGGTATAGATATGGCGAGCTACATCAGAGCTCATGATAAAGATGTTCAGATTATCATAGCTACAGCTCACTCAGATACTGAATATCTGCTAAAAGCAGTCGAACTTCAACTTGTAAAGTACATCATAAAGCCTATTACAAAAGAGAAACTCATAGGCGCACTGGAAAAATCTATAGAGCTCATAGAAGATAAAAGTAAGTTCAACCTTGCTCTCTCTGCTACAGCTCAATATAACGCCTATGAAAAAATTATTTACGATGATGCTAAAGAGGTAAAACTTACAAAAAATGAGACCCTTTTTCTTGATCTTTTAGCTCATCACCATACAAGGGTTGTAAAATATGAAGAGATAGAGAGTGCCATCTGGGCATATGAAGGTATGAGTCAAGATGCCATTCGTTCTCTAGTTCGTGGGATAAGAAAAAAAGTACCTGAGAACTGCATCGAGAATGTATCTGGTAGTGGATATAAGTTACATATATATAGTGAGTAATTGTTATAAATATAAATATATGTTATAATTTGCTTATACTTGGTATAAGGAAAATTTTATGATTAAAAAGTTTCTAAATTCAACTGATAGATTTTTATGTGACAATGTAAAAGAAATATTTGAAAAAGTAGAAGGTAAGCATAGAAGCAATAAAGTCTCTGTAAATATTTCCCAAGAGCTTAAAAACTTCGAGGCAAATCCTCTTACTTGTGTAATTGGTTGTGACACAAAGTTTGAGACAAATATAAAAGTTCAAGTCAAACTAATGCTAGGAATATTTTTTGTAGCTATTCCACTTTTTGGATTTTTAGCACTTACCTTTATTTTAGGTCTTGCATATAGTTACGCATTTGTGTTTACATTTATCGTGGCAATGTTAGCGACCAGCAGAATTGATGAAATTGCTAAAAGATATGTCAGTACAAGAACACTAGAACTAATTAAATAACAAACTTTTTTTATTCGCTTATCAGAGATGCTGATAAGCGAATCTCCAATATTTAATCCTCTTTTTTCAAAACAAACCTATGATACAAAATAGGTAAAAGTACCAATGTCAAAAATGTAGATGATACTAAACCATTGATGATAACAATAGCCAAAGGTTTCTGTATCTCAGACCCAGGACCTGTTGCGAAAAGCATAGGGATAAGAGCAAGGGCTGCTATAGATGCTGTCATAAGAACCGGTCTTAATCTTCTTATAGAACCAATTGTCACAAGTTCCAAAGAGTCCTTTACACTACTCTTTAAAAAGTTAAAATAGTTAAGCATCACAACACCATTTAGTACAGCAATACCCATAAGAGCAATAAATCCTACAGTTGCCGGTACACTCATATATTCACCTGTAAAGTAGAGTCCAAAAACTCCACCAATAAGAGCAAAGGGAATGTTTAATAGCACTAAGAATGCCTGAAGAGATGACTTAAATGTCATAAGCAGTAAAATAAAAACAAGCCCTATACTAAGCGGAACTATAAATGATAACCGTTTTGCTGCTCTTTGCTGATTTTGATACTCTCCAGCATACTTAACAAAATAGCCCTGAGGCAACTCTATAGAAGAGCTTATTTTAGCACTAAGTTCATCAACAAAACCAACTAAGTCACGTCCTACAACATTTGTTTGAACAAGACTTTTTCTCATACCATTTTCATGATCTATCTGAACAGGGCCCTGTGTCATTTTAAAGTTCACTAACTCATTTATCTCAACACTATCTCCACTATCAAGTACATATTGCAAATCTACATTTGTACTCATACTCGTTTGTAAGTTTTTTGAACCCTTTATCATAAGTGGTATTCGTCTAAGGTCTTCTTGAATGATGCCGACTTCTACACCGTTTACACTGGCTTGAAGGTATGATGAAAGTTCATCTCTACTCACTTCATATCTAGCCATAGCTTCATCTTTAAACTCTATTTCCCAGTATGCGACACCTTCATTAGCTTTTTTATAAACATCACTACTGCCCTTTATAGACTCTGTGATTTTTACCACATCTTTTGCGATGCTCTCTAACTTAGCACTGTCTTCGCCATAGATATTTACAACTATATCACCACGTGAACCACTTAGCATCTCAGATATTCTCATAGCTATTGGTTGTGTAAATCCATACTCTATGCCGACAAACTCATCGAGAACTTTTCTAAACTCATCTAAAAGCCACTCATTTGAAGGAACTCTCCATTCATCTTTTGGTTTAAGAACTAAAAAAGTATCCGTATCATTAAGACCCATTGGATCAAGCCCTATTTCATCGCTACCACCACGGGCAACAATAGATATTATTTCAGGAACCTCTCTCATAAGCGTCTGTTGAATCTTTAAATCTATCTCTTTACTTGCTTCAAGAGAGATAGATGGATTTTTCTCTATACCTATAATAATATTACCCTCATCAAGTGTAGGCATAAAAGTCTTTCCAACTTGGGTATAAGCACCAACAGCTGCTATCCATAATATTACTGCAACTAGAAAAACTATCTTTTGATGTTTAAGTGAGTATTTTAAAATCTTCTCATATCTGTTTTCCAAAAAGACCATCATAGGAACTTTTGCATGTGGAGTCTGTTTTAAAACATAATAACTAACTACCGGGATAAAAGTAAGTGCAAGTATAAGTGACGAAGTAAGTGCAAAAACTATACTAAGAGCTACCGGTACAAAAAGTTTACCCTCTAGTCCCTCTAATGTTAAGAGTGGTAAGAAAAATATAATGATAATTAATATACCGGTAAAAACAGGCGTTGCAACCTCTTTTGCAGAGTTCATTACAAGTCTTAGTTTTGGTTCATCTTTATACTTCTCATCATATAGATGCTCACTAATATTTTCAACCATTACAACACCAGCATCCACAAGCATACCTATCGCAATAGCCAAGCCACCAAGACTCATCAAGTTTGCACTGATGCCAAAGTAACCCATTGCGATAAATGTCATCATCCCTGCAAAAGGTAAGATAATAGCCACACTAAAGGCAGATGCAAAATTTCCTAGAAATAAAAATAAAACTATAACTATAAGAATTAGTGCTTCTAAGAGTGCCAGAGAAACTGTCTTAATAGCTTTTGAAACTAAATCTGAACGATCATAAAAGATATTTAAAGTAGTTCCTTTTGGCAGGTCTTTCTCTATCTTTTTGAGTTCTGCTTTTACTCTTTTTAAAACTCCGGAGGTATCAACACCTTTTCTTGATAGTATAAGACCTTGTACAGCCTCCTCTTTACCATCWTTAGTTACAAAACCTGCACGYGTWAGTGAACCTATTCTCACTTCTGCTATATCTGAGATTCTAATATTTCTACCATTTTCATACTTAACAATTAAGTTTGAAATATCAGGTATATTTTTTAGTCTACCTTCTGAACGTACAAAAAGACTCTGCTCACCGATTGAGAGTCTACCGATTCCATCGTTTTTATTATTTTCACTCAAAACTTCTTGCAGTGATTTCATATTTATTTTATAAARWWWNATMWWWGCAAAATTTGGAACTATCTCGTATGTCTTCACATAACCACCAAGTGCATTAGTGTCGGCAACCCCATCTATAGAGCGGATTCTTTTATTTATAACCCAGTCAAGAAGTGTTCTCTTTTGCATCAAGCTTAATGTATCTGATTCTATTGTAAACATCAAAACTTCACCCAGCGGTGTAGTAATAGGAGCCAGTCCACCNGTTACATTTTTGGGTAACAAGWCTTGAACCTCACTCAATCTTTGAGCAACTTGTTGCCTTGCCCAGTAGATATCAACTCCATCAGCGAAATCGATAGTAATATCACAAAGTCCATACTTAGCAAGTGATCTTACTATTTTTTGATCTGGAATACTCTGCATGTTTTGTTCGACTGGAATCATTACACGAGCTTCCATTTCAGCCGGTGTCATACCAGAAGACTTTAGAATGATCTTCACTTGAGTAGGTGCTACATCAGGGTAAGCATCTACAGGTAGTTTAAGCATTGAATATGCTCCAAAGAAAAGAACTACAGTTGCAATGACAAGAACTAATACTTTTTGCCCAAGCGCAAAACTAATTAACTTTTCACTCATCTGGAGATTCCATCGCACCTAATAGTGCTGATGTAGAGCTAACAGCTAAAGTATCTCCAGCTTTTAAGTCTGCATTTACGATATAACAAACCGGGCCTTCTTTAATAATAACGACACTTATAACTTCAAAACCGCTAGCTACTCTTTTAAAAACATAAGAGTTATTGCCATCGAAAACTAAGGCACTCTTTTTAATCTTTACAGCACCGCTTATTTTTTTAGTGATAAGAACTGAGTAGATTCTATTTATCATAATATTTTTAGAATTATCAATAAGAGCTCTTACTTGCACTGATTGTGACTCGCTATTTACAACATTTCCTATAGCCGTAATCTTCGCTCTATATGATTCAAAAGCACACTTATCATCAATAGAAATATTTGCTATTGCTTTAACAGGAACACTTAGTTCAATAAACCTTTTTCCATCTGCATAGATGCTCATCATAGCACGGTTTGACTCTACTTTTTCCCCTATATTTACATCTATCTTATTAATAATTCCATCTCTTGGAGCAAGAATATTTATTGCCATTATAGGTTGATAGTTTTTTTGAACTCGTACCAACATATTATTACTAAGACCACTTGCAAGAAGTTCATTGGCACTTAGTTTAACTCTTAAGTCACTGCTTTGCTTTGCATGAAGTGATTCTAAAAGCTTCTTTGATGAGATGATACCTTCACTTTGGAGTTTTTTGTTTCTCTCATAGTTTTTATCAATAGTATTACTATCAATAAGTGCTTTGATATATTTTTCTTGAAGATTTAAAAGTTCATTACTCTTAAGCGTAAGGAGTTTTTCCCCTTTTTTTACATGTTCTAACTTTCTAACATATATATTTTTTACGACAGCATCCACAGTTGAGCCTATAGAAATAATATCTCTCTTATCCAGCATAACGATTCCATTATATGGTCCAACAGAGATAGAGTTTATGATTGTAACTTCTTGAGTTTTCACACCAAGGTCATCTTGTTGTTTTTTTGATATTTCGATAGTTTGAGATGCAAAGAGACTCAGACTAACAACTAACAATATAAATATTTTTTTCATGATTCTTTTCCTAAATCCAAGTCAGCTTTTTTGTATAATTCAAAAAGCTCATAGTAGTAATTTTTTTTGATTTGCAGCATCTCTAAAAAGTTTTCTGAGTAAGATCTTGTAGCATCCAGATACTCCATAATAGTACCTTCACCCTCACTAAGTGCAGATTTTGAAAGTTGTCTAAGTTCTAAACTCATCGGCAATATCTCTTGGTTAAGCAGAGTATATTCATCATAAAGAGTCTCTACTTTTAGTTGCAAAGATTTTGAAGCATTTATAATCTCAGAACTGAGTGCTTCTTTTTGGGCTACTAAAGCTGAGTTTTTGTGTAGGTACTCAGAGCGCTGCATCTGAGTACGAGACGTTGTAGCATCTAAGGGGATACTCAGTCCAAATGTATAACGAGTTTTATCCAGCTCTTTTTCATACATTAGTTCATAGCCTATAGATTTAAATGTTGAGTTATAAACTTCATAAAAAGATTTAGCTGAATTTTGTGCATATGTTATCTCTTTTATCTCGCCATGTTCTTCTATTGAATTTAGCTTTATATTTCTATCTATTTGCACTAAATCATTACATGATAGTTCTTCTATATTTAAATTATCAATTGCCTCTTGAAGAAATGACAACTCTGTTAAATAGCCTCTTTTGTGAGATGCAACTTTTTGTTGTAGTTTTGCAAGGTCGAGCTTGTTAAAAAGTAAACTCTTTTTAGATATTTCCCCCAAATCGAAAGCACGTTGTAGTTGGTAAAATCTACTACTCTGTTCTTTAAAGAGATGATCGGCACCCTCACTCATCTCTCTTGATGTACATGCGGAGTGATATCTTGATGTTACTTCCAAGTTAAGCAGATGAAGTTCATGTTTTGTGCTTTGTTTTATTGCTTTTTTCATAGCGTCCGTTGCATTACTCTTACTAGAAGAGGCAAARGGATGCGTTAAGTTTTGAGATATGCCAATAGCGTACTCTATACCATCTTGYGTAGSTTCATCAGCATGTGATAAATTCASTCCAAGYTCTGGTGCTTCTTGTGTATTRAATAGCTCATTTTGAGCAATGTCCGAATATGTTCTTTGTGTAATAGAGAGTGTTTTTTTACTCTTTTGYMATGCTTCTAAAATCTCAGTAAGATTTTGTGCATAGGCATTTAGAGCCATGAAAAACACTAAAAATAATTTTAGTTTCATTGTTGACCTTTTTTAAAAATAATATATGTAAATAGAAAAAAGGTTAAGTTAGAGGGGGTCTTTGTGGAACTAGATTTACATGGGAGATCAGGCTAAAAGGTAAAACTGAAGGTTTAACATCTAAGAGTTTTGTTTCTATGGATAGTTCAGTCTCGCAATTAAAAGCCAAAATCGTGTGAATAGCTTCATGAATATGAGCCTGTACAGCTACAAAAGTATTATCATTTTCCATATGATAGACTTTAGATTTAAAGTCTGCATGATGATCTACTACCACGATGTAGTCATGCATCACAAAAAAAGCGAATGTGAACAGTAAAACCGATAATATTTTGTGTTTAATTGACTTCATATGTGCGTATTCTATAAAAACTAGATTAATGAAGACTTAACAAATAAATTTAAATCTCAATTTTAAAACATGCCCCATACCCCAGAGTACCATCTCTGCCTTTGGCATTCACCTTGTCTTTAGAATTTCTAACACTAAGTTTTCCATCCAGATGCTCTTCTATAATCATCTTAGACATATAAAGTCCCAGACCTGTTCCACTCTGATTATCTTTTGTAGAGAAGTATGGATCAAATATTTTATCTATGATTTTTTCATCTACTCCTCCACCATTATCACACACCTCAACAATGAGTTTTTCACTCTCGCATCTAGATGTGATTACAATTTTTGGATTTTCAACTTTTTTATCTACCAAAATATCTTTTGCATTTTTAATCAGATTTAGCATAACTTGAATGAACTCATTTTTATATATATGAGTCAAATCTCGTCCATGTGATTCTAATTCAACTTCAACACCACTAACCTCTAATGACTTTTGCATAAGTGATACACTTGTAGCTACAACATCACTTACTAGAACAAACTCTTTAGACTTATCAGGTCTAAAATAGTTTCTAAAGTCATCTATAGTTACAGACATAAACTCTAAAAGAGTATTGCCCTCTTTTAGCTTCTCATCAAGATACTCTTTTGTCAACTCTTTATACTCATAAGCGGAATCTATATTCATAAATAGATATGACATCTGATTTAACGGCTGTCTCCACTGGTGTGCAATCATACTGAGCATATCTCCCATCTCAGCCATTTTAGACTGTTGGATAAGCWTCTTGTCCTTTTGCCTATGAGCTTTAAGCCCTTCAAAAACTCTTTGTTCTAATGATTCATTTAGTTTCTCTAACTCATCAGTTCTTTTTTGAACTTCTAGCTGATATTGAGAAAATATCTGGTTGATTTTTCTAGATAGTAACAGAGATAGAATCACAACAAAAATAACTATAGATGCTGAAGCTTTCATGATAAACTCTAACTCATTGTCAAGAATCTCTTCTAACTCAGTCTGTTTTTTTAACTCTTTTTTACTCATCTTTGATATCTCAAAACCATATACCAGATACCAATCAAGCGGTTCATAATATTTAGAATAGTAGTAATAACCATCTAGTTTATCTTTATACCAAGTTGGCTCTTTTGATAGGTTTTCACTAATAACTTTAAGAGATTCATCTCCCAAAAATGATCTCATCTTTTTAGATAGATAAATAGCTTTTTTACCATCATATAGACCCATAAAATCAGCACTATCCATCGGTATACTTTGAACCATACCAAGTAGTGTTGACTTTAAGACCTCTTTTTTTTGTACAACATTTATAGAAGATCCTATATACCAATCATACATATCTAGATTTTTAACCAAGATTATCTGCTTTCCTGCACCTGTATAAAAGTTACTCTCTAAAAAGCCTTCACTCTCTTTTCTGACCTTTTGTATCTCTTCAAGTATTATGGACCTTCCATCTGCATCTTCATAAGCACTAATATTCTTTTTATCAAGTAAAGAGCTTCT
The DNA here is from genome assembly GCA_002732645.1 of Sulfurimonas sp. GTDB lineage: Bacteria > Campylobacterota > Campylobacteria > Campylobacterales > Sulfurimonadaceae > Sulfurimonas. Next base: position 26,931 of record NVRL01000002.1, read on the forward strand.
TGAAAGTATACTATTTCCTGTAAAGTCAGCTATGAATATATAATCTTTTTGTGTACTGTATGTCATCTGGCTTAGAGCATCTACTATTCGCTCTTTAATATCCCTCTTGCCCTTCTTACCCTCATACTTCTCATATATAAATCTGGCACTTTTATATGCATTATCAATTCTTGTTTGCAGTTCTACTTTTATATCTTCTTCGACTCYGTTGTTCTTATAGTCAAAAAGAAGGTTTAACTGTTGTACCCAAATCTCACTTTTAGCTTTTTTAGATTCTACATGCTCTTTGATAGAGCCCTCTTTTATCTTGTGAAAGTAGGCGTTTACTTTCTCTATATAAAATGTTGTAATAAAAAAACTTGCAGTCAGTACAAGAGCTAATGGGACAACAACTATCAGATAAGGGATGATTCTTTTTTCGTTAATTTTCATGATTCTTCTTCACTTGAAATATTTAACACTTTTCTTGGTTTAAGCCCAAGTTCCACCATATTTTCAGCACGTTTTATGATATTACCTTTTCCCGACTTAAGTCTCTTCATAGAAGTATCGTAAGAATCTTGTGCCTTTTGTAAGTGACTTCCCACCTTTTGCATCTCATCAACAAATAAAACAAGTTTTTCATACATAGCTTCTGCCTCACTTGCAATTTTTTTAGCGTGATCTTCTTGTCTTTGTGTACGCCAGATATGCTCTATAGTTCTAAGTGTAACTAAAAGTGTTGAGGGAGAGACTACTAAAATATTGMTAWSATANKYWMKTTTWAAKWAYTMTNYATYTNYWTYARRAKCCNGWAANNWWAAGCNNAMYCTMTMTNAKRYMTAWACMAARGTACAAAATCAAGAGTATTTACTCCTTCTAAGCGGTCATATTTTTTAGAACTCAGATCTTTTATATGTCGTTGAATAGAGTTTATATGCTCTTTTAAAGCCATAGACTTAGCATCTGGGTCATTTTCACTCATAAACTTCTCATATGCTACAAGTGAGACTTTGGAGTCTATGATGATATCTCTTTTTTGCGGCATATGTATAACTACATCAGGTCTATATGTTTTACCTTCACTAGACTTTAGTGTAGCCTGTGTTTTATACTCTATGCCTTCACGAAGACCTGACTCTTCAAGAATTCTCTCTAAAACTATCTCACCCCAGTTACCCTGTGTTTTATTCTCACCTTTTAAAGCATTTGTAAGATTTAGTGCTTCTTGAGAAAGTTGTGTATTCATCTCTTTTAAACGAACTAGCTCATCTTTTAGTAGAYGTCTCTCTTTGGTTTCATAACTAAACTGTTCACGGGATTGCGTTGAGAAATTTGTGATCTGTTCACGAAATGGACGAAGCAGTATCTCAAACTGCTCTTTATGAGTATGGTTAAATTTTTGTGATTTATCTTCAAATATCTGGTTTGCCAATAGTTTAAACTCTCGAGAGAGCTCTTCTTTTGCATTTTGCATAAGCTCTAATTTTTCTTTAGAAGATTTTATCTCCTCTTCATAACGACTGCTCAGTACTGCATATCTAAGTCGTAAATTATTTTTATCTTGGAGGGTTACTAAGTATAGGTAGGCCAAGATTAAAATAATTATACCACCGGTTACTAAAAGCATTAAATACAAATCCATTAAACCACCCTATCTATTTTATAGGAAAATTATACTACATTATGTTAAAATCCCATCATGGTAGAATGGAATGAAGGTCTTAGTCTTGGGGTAAAAACTCTAGATGATGACCATAAAAATCTTTTAAATATTATTAATAAACTCTCACTTGCAATAAGTAATGATGAGGCTCAAAAATTTATAGAGAGCATCTTTGAGGAGTTACAAAACTATGCAATAGGTCATTTTCGCAGGGAAGAAGAACTACTTAAAGAATGTAACTGTGATAAGCTAGCTGAGCATATAAAGCAACACAGAGAATTTACTGCAAAGATACCTGAACTAAAAGCGAAACTCTTACATTCCAAAGATCCCGCAAGTGCTCAAGAGATTAGTGTTTTCTTAATTGACTGGCTTTTTAACCATATTATAGAAGAGGATATTCCTGCAATCACTATATTTGAAAAGTGTGGTATAACTCAAGAAAAAAAAGAGAACAACCCTATACTCTCAAAACTAATCAAAAAGACTACTGACAAATTTAGCTTTACAAGAAGAATACTATTATCAGCACTCATTCCATTGATGGGTATGTTGTTATTTGGAACAATTATTTTACTAGGCAATTATACTAAATATGAAGATATGAAAAAAACTTCTGCAATAACCAATATCATCTCAAATATTGATGAGTTAGTACATGCTATTCAAATAGAAAGAGGTTTGAGTAGTGGCTATCTAACTTCTACTCAAGATAAGTTTAAAGGCAACCTGCAGATACAACGAACAGTTGTCGATATGGCAACAAAAGAGTTTATCAAAAAAACAGAGACAAATGAGATAAAAAACATAAAAGTGATTCAACCATATATACAAACTTTTAATAAAGATATTTTATCCGTAATCAAGCTAAGAAAATCTATTGATGGAAAGCTCATTACACAAGTTCGTACAATAGATAGATATACAGAAATAATAACTAATATTTTAAGCATCACTCCAAAAGTTGCCTTTTTAAACAGAGATAGAGAAGTTTCTTCTTCGATTGCTACTCTTGCTTCTCTTCAACATCTAAAAGAAGCTCTAGGACAAGAGAGAGCTTATGGGACGATGATTATAGAACAAAAAGATGCAACACAAAAAGAATATATAACATTTATGAAACTCATAGGTACACAAAAAGCTTTTTTAAATACATTTGAGCAAACAGCATCCGGTGCACAAAAACATACTAATAATTCTATACGAAATTCTAATATTGCCAAAAAAGTAAACTCTTATGAAAATAGTATCGGTATCAGAAACTTTGATGACCTAGATTCAGAAATTTGGTTTCGAYCTATGACTAACTTTATCAATGACCTAAAACTATTTGAAGATGAACTTTTATCAGATATAAATATACTGATATCAAAACGTATCGATAAAACGATTAAGCATTTTCTTCTGTGGTTTATATTTACAACTACTATCCTCGCTATAACACTTTTTATATTATATACATTCAAAAAAAGCACTAAATATCAGATACATCAGCTAACAAATGCAATGAAAGACTTAGCAACTGGAGGAAGATCTCTTAGACTATCTCCTATACATATCAATAGAGATGAATTAGCATATATGTACGATGCCTATGAGACTACCAGACAAAAACTGCTCAAGGGTGATATCTACACTCAACTCTACCTAAGTAGAAAAGAGTTAGAGATACAAAAGCATCAAAAAGAAAATATAAAACTTGAAGAACTTGCATTCATAGACCCTTTGACAGGAGCTCTAAATCGTCGTAAGTTTGAAGAGCTTTCAACTCAAGAGTTAAAACGTTCAAATCGTTACAAAAGTAACCTTAGCTTTTTAATGCTTGATATAGATCACTTTAAAAGTATAAATGACACTTATGGGCATGCAATAGGAGATGAGATACTTAAACACTTTTCATCTATATGCTTGGATATGGCAAGGAGCTTAGACATAGTAGCCAGAATTGGTGGGGAAGAGTTTATTATCATGCTTCCTGAAACAACAAGTGAAGGTGCTTATATTTTTGCCGAAAGATTTCGTGAAAAAATCTATTCTTCTGAGGTGCATATAGAGGATAAAACTGTCAAATATAGTGTCAGTATTGGTGTCGCTATTTTAAACAAGGACAAAGAAGTAAAAGATATCTTACAAAGAGCAGACAAAGCTCTATATAAAGCTAAAGAGTCAGGAAGAAACTGCACTATTATCTATAAATAAGCTTTTTCTTTTATCTTTTTCTACACAATATAAACTTAAATTATTTTAAGTATAATCAACTTCAAGCTAAATTTTGTTTCATTTAGATATAATTCGCGAAATACTTTAAGGGGAAGATATTCTTGCGTTTGGCAGGTTTGTATCATCTCCTTGACTATTAAAGGATAATGATGCAAGAAAATGCACAAACAGAAGAAAACACACCCAAGGAAGAGAATCTACTTACATTTGATGATTTAGGTCTTAACAAAGATATACTTAGAAGCGTTAAACAAGCAGGTTTCGTTACTCCAAGCCCAATTCAAGCGGCAGCTATTCCCCTAATACTTCAAGGTCGTGACATAGTAGGTCAGGCACATACAGGAACAGGAAAAACAGCAGCTTTCGGTCTTCCGGCACTAAATAACATTGATGTAAGAAACGGTGTTGAAATTTTAGTTATCACTCCAACTCGTGAACTTGCTTCTCAGGTCTCTGACGAACTTTTCAAATACGGAAGAAATATCAATGCTAGAACTGTTACAGTATATGGCGGTAGTTCATACAAACGTCAAATAGATCTTATAGAGCGTGGAGCTAGTGTTGTTGTTGCAACACCTGGTCGTCTTTTAGACATACTTAAAAAAGATATGCTTAAAGATTTTAGTCCAAGTATAGTTGTACTTGATGAAGCTGATGAGATGCTGGATATGGGATTTTTGGATGATATTAATGAAATTTTTTCATATCTTCCGACAAATCGTCAAACACTACTTTTCTCAGCGACTATGCCTAAACCTATTAAGCTTCTAGCTGAGCGTATTTTAGATAATCCTGAGTTTATCTCTATCACCAAAGGTGAAACTACAAACTCTGATATTGAACAACTTTACTATGTAATCGAAGAGTCTGAGAGAGATGATGCAATTATCCGTCTTATGGATTCTGAAGATACTAAAAAATGTGTTGTATTTTGTAGAACCAAAAGTGAAGTAGATAGACTATCTAATGTTCTTTCAAATGCCGGTTATCTTGCTAACGGACTTCATGGAGATATGGAGCAACGTCAACGTGAGACAGTTATCAAAGGTTTCAAGCAAAACTCAGTAAAAGTTCTTGTTGCTACTGATGTTGCTGCTCGTGGTATCCATGTAAATAATATTTCTCATGTTTTTAACTACCATATTCCTTTTGACCCTGAGTCTTATGTTCACCGTATTGGTAGAACTGGTCGTGCAGGTACTAAAGGTAAAGCTATTACACTTCTGACTCCACTAGAGTTTAAAGAGCTTCAACGTATTAAACAAAAAGTTGGAACTTCGATGGGTCACGCTTTTATTCCAAGTAAAAATGACTTAAGAGAATCAACAGTWGATGCATTAGTTAAAAAAGTTGAAGATCACAAAATCTACGATGAAGCACATAGAGTTTTAGACAAACTTCGTGAAGAYATWGATGAAGAGCAAATGGCWTATAAACTYATCTCWATGTTRCTYGAYCAACAAGAKATTAAAGGWCCAAATASYATYGGTATYCCWGCYGATMGWCTTGAWGCWGYWYTAGMKCGTGCTGCAMAACGTGGWGGMGGWNNNTCTCGWGGWMGWGGMRGWWMTSGTGGYRGWRGMKRCSGYGGTRRTRRWAGCCGTTCAGGTGGTGGAAGTCGTGATGGCGGTGGATACAAAGGAAACCGTGAAGGCGGAAGCAGAGACGGTGGTGGAAGTCGTGATGGTGGTGGATACAAAGGAAACCGTGAAGGTGGAAGCAGAGACGGTGGTGGA
>NVRL01000003.1 GCA_002732645.1 Sulfurimonas sp.
GCTAGCAAATGCATCTAAAAGCTCACGGTCATGAGATACACAGATAACATTTCCTTTAAAATCTAATAGAGCTTCGCCGAGTGCAACGATAGCTTCTAGGTCAAGATGATTTGAAGGCTCATCAAGAACTAAGAAGTTTCCACCCTCTAACATCATCCTAGAGAGCATCATTCTATGTTTTTCACCACCAGAGATGCTAACCACAGATTTCTCTTGTTGCTCACCATTAAATAGCATACGACCAAGACAGTTTCTGATTTCAGCAATGTCACGTTTAGGATCAAATGCTCTTAACCAGTCATAAAGTGTACCATCACCGTTAATGGTGTCAGCTGTGTCTTGTGGGAAGTAAGAGTTCTCAATAGTAGCACCCCAATTAACCTCACCAGAACTTTGTTTTATTTCTTCCATAATAATTTTAAGAAGAGTAGTCTTACCCGCACCATTTGGTCCAATAAGTGCAACTTTTTCACCAGGTTCAAATTTAAGGTTTATATTTTTAAGTACTTCATTGTCAGCATAATTGTGATTGATGTTTATAAGCTCAAGTGCTTCTCCACCCATAACTCTTTTGGCTTTAAAAACAATACTAGGGTCACGGCGAGATGATGGTTTTATATCTTCAATAACAAGTTTATCAAGTTTTCTCTGTCTTGAAGTTGCCTGTTTTGCTTTTGAAGCATTTGCAGAGAAACGACGAACGAAAGCTTCCAATTCTTCTTTTTCTTTCTCTTTTTTAGCATTACCAAGCTCATTTTGTTTAGCTATAACATTTGCAGCTATATACCAGTCATCAAAATTACCGGTAAATTCACGAATTTTTTGATAATCAACATCAAGGATATTTGTAACAACAGCATTTAAAAAGTGTCTATCGTGAGAGATAACAACCATAGTACCTTCATGACGTTTAAGCTCATTTTCTAACCAGCTAATCGTTTCAATGTCAAGGTTGTTTGTAGGCTCATCAAGAAACAGTACATCAGGTTTTGGATATAAAACTTGAGCTAGAAGAACTTTGAATTTGTCAGCACTGTCTAGTGTGCTCATAAGATTTTGGTGCTTATCTGCAGGAATACCAACATTCTCAAGAATTTTTGAAATATTCACATCGTACTCGTAAGTAGGGTCTTCTTCAACACAGATTACTTCTAAATCTGCAAGACGATTGTTTACTGCATCGTCTTCGAAGTCACCAGTTACATAAAGCTCTTCTTTTTCTTTGATTGCGTCATAGAGTCTTTTGTTCCCGAATAAAACAGCGTCCATGATTGTGTAATCTTCGAAAGCAAATTGATTTTGACCTAAAACACCAACTTTATTTGCTTTAGGGATAACAATATCACCTTCATACTCAGTAATTTGGTCACATAGGATTTTCAAAAAAGTTGTTTTACCAGCGCCGTTTGCACCGATTAGACCAYATCTCTTGTGACGGTCTAGCTTGAGGTTAATGTCTTGAAATAGAACTCTATTTCCATAGCGCATTATTAAGTTTTGTACTGTTACCATGATTAATTCTCTTAGATAAATTTTCGCGATTATATCTAAGAGTTGTTTAAAATATGATTATTTTAAGTTAAGTTTTATAACCTTTTAACATATTGTTTAGATTTATTGTCATTTGCGTTAGTTTAGAAGATGCATTAGATATATCATCCATACTTTTCTTATTCTCAGTAGAGATTTTTTCTATCTCTGATACTTTAATAATCATAGACTCAACAGTTTTAGAGTTGTTAATATAACCTGTTACAGTTTCATCTACTTGAACAATAGAGCGATCTATTGATTCCATACTTGTATTGATTTCACTCTCGGTAATACTAGCATCTCCTGAGAGTTTCTCTATCGCTTTAGCATTTCTTGAGATATTATCACTTGCATCTATAACTGATTGTACGATTACACTAATCGTAGCATTAATTTCAGATAATGATTTTTGAGTTCTCTCTGCAAGTTTACGAACTTCATCAGCCACAACAGCAAAACCACGTCCATGTTCACCTGCACGGGCAGCTTCAATAGCAGCATTAAGTGCAAGAAGATTTGTCTGGTCTGCAATATCTGAGATAACTGTTAGTACCTCCTTGACTTGAGTAGCATCCGCGCTTAGTTGTWCTAATTTATGAGATAGCTCTAGTTCATCCTCTGCACGTTGCTGAATCTCAGTTGCTAAGTGAACAATCTGTTTGTTTGCACCTTTTAGTATGTTTCCAGCTGAATTAATATTTTCTTTCGTTATTTTTGCCTGTTCGATTGAAGCACTTAGAACATTTTGAAGCTCTTTACCTTCAATGGAAACTTTGTTTACAAGCTCACTCTCTTCTTGTGCTTTTACTTTCATGCTTGATGAAGTCTCTGAAAGTGTTTGTGAAATATCTGTATTTTGAGATGATGAAGTTTTAGCTTCCGATACTGTAATGCGAACTTTGTCTATAAATGCATTGATATTGTGAGCTATTTCAGAGATCTCATCACCTTTTGGAACTTTGATTTGACTAGTTAAATCACCTTCACCCTTAGCTAAATTGTATGAAGCATCTTGTAGAGTATTTAGTTTTGAGATAATTACTTTTTGAATTAAAAAGATACTGATAAGTAGTAAAAAAGCTAGTATTGCTATAGAGATGCCTACAATCACATTTCTAGTCTCTTCTACATTCTCAAGTACTTCTGATTCATCTATATCAACTATAATACCCCAAGATTCACCAAATATTTTTATAGGAGCATATGAACTTAGAACTGTTACACCTCTATGATCTTCAATAATCCAAGATCCATTTTCTCCCTTTTTAATAGCGTCAGCAGACTTTGAATCAATTTTAACAATAGATACAGTTGTTCCCGCAGCAATTACATCAGGGTCTTTCATGTCGTTTATGAAACGACTGTCATTTTTCATAATCCCATCAAGTGAAATTAGGTTGGCTTTACCAGTCTTTCCAAGACCTGCTTTAAGAAAGTTTCCTTTGAAGTTCATCACGCTGTTGATCTTGTCTTTTGGAAGTTGAAATATTACAGCTCCCTCAAAATCATTTCTAAAATATAGGGGAGATGCTAAAAATATAGATGGTTGATTGTAGCTTGGCGTATAAGGTCTAAAATCAGCAAATGCTACTTTTCCCTTTGGAATTTTTGATGCCTTTTTAAATGCTTCCGCAAGTCCTGAGTCAGAGTAAACACCTTTAAGTAAGTTAGTACCAAAGTCCTTCTCTTTATAAACGGAATAAACAACATCACCGCTTGCATTTACGATAAATATATCATACAAACCATAGTTGTCTAATATCTGCTTATATGCAGGATGTGTTTGAACATGATTAGTTGAGTACTCTTCTTTAAACTTTTTACTCATTACCAGTTTGTCTTTTTCACCGACTTTATTCTCATTTTCTACAATATATAAGTATTGAGCCATTTGAGCACTAAAGCTTTTTGGTAAGTAGTCCTGGGTAGATTTTTTAGGTTTAGAGCCCTTTATATTAAAGTTTATTTTATTAATATACTCATTATTATAGTGTTTGATAAGTGCAGCTTTAATAGCATCTTGTGATACATCTATCTCTTCAAGCTCTTGAAAGCTCTCATCCAAAGCCCACATTGCTTGAACTGTAGCAGAGTCGGCGGTTCTTGAAAGTAATAGATTTTCGATTGAGCTAAAAAAGTCCATAATATGATCTTTTTTAGATTCTTTCACTGCATCTAGTAGTGCCATATTGCTTTTTACTAGTGAGTCTGAAGCTCTACTAATAGATATAGTCATAATACTTACCGTCATTACAAGCAGTGAAATTGCCATTAATGCGATAACTTTAAACTTAATACTTTTCATGTTCATTATAGTATCCTTTACTTTTTATCACTTGTGATAATACTGTGATAACTCTTTATTTAAATTAAATAAARTAATAATCACAATGTCTTTGAAGCATTCTTTGTATTATGTAACCTTATCGGCACGTAAACTCAACTAACTAGCTCTTTATTAAACAGTTTTGTATTAAAATTTGCACCTAGAAAATCACAAATAAGTTCAGTGTCTGTATACGCATTTCCTAGGCAGCTAGTAGCTCCAGGAGATGGAGTCATATTAAATACTACACCTTCTCCTGTCTCTATTTTCGCCTCTCCTAAGAAAAGTTTTTTACTTTTTTTATCTATTACTTGAGGTCTTAGTCCACCTACACCTTCAGCAAACTCAATGTCATCTTCTGTTATAAACGGTACTATCTTTCTTACCTCTTTTGCAAAAAGTTTAGTTCTGATCCCAGGTACTTCATATAGAAAATTTTTAATAGCATACTCTCTAATATCACTATCATGCATTAGATCATAAAAGACTTCCAGAACTTCAGGAGATGGGGCAAGAGTTTCTATAAAGTCTAGAAAATGAGCATGATGATAACGTTCTAGTTTTGGAAGAACTATTGCTGTAGGACCAAAACGTACAATATTATCGTTGACAATATCAGGATCACCGTGAATAGCTGCAAATGGAAGTTTAGGGTTTTGTATAGTATAGACTTTCGATTTTAGGGAGTCTATTTTTGAATAGTAAAAACTTCCACCGACGGGAAGACAAGAAAAATCTTTTCCATGACCCATCTTGTGCGCTAGAAGAAGAGAGTGTGCACCTGCATTAACAACAACATAATCTGAATAGTATGGTTTACCCTCTACTATGACTTCAAACTTATCACCGATTTTTTTGATTTTTTCTACTTCTTTTGAGAGGTGAATATCTATATTTGAGTTCTCTTTTTTAGCGTTTCTTACAAAGCTTTCAGATATAGCACCAAAGTCAACAGCACTCCATCTTTTATTAGTTCCCATAGCAGCTATATCTTCGTTTTCATCTCTGCCTTTTAAAAGGGCTGGTTCTATTTCCGCTAGTTTTTCCTTATCCCAGTACTCCATATATGGAAATTCTTCTTTAAACTCTTCATATCTGTCTTTGATAAATTGAACTTCTTCATCACCAACACCAAGCGCCATTTTAGGAATTTGAAACATATACTTATTTTCATAACCATAAAGTTTGCCATAGTTCTCAACCATAGTCGCTGTTCTATTTGTTGAAATTGCTTTTTCTAAAGTGTAGTTTGTCTCTATGTCTCCACAGTGAAGAGTTTGAGAATTACCTTTAGCACTAGAGTTTAGTGAAGCAAGAGTATCATACTTCTCAAACAGTGCAATGTCTTTTATATCTGTGTATTTAGAAAGTGTATAGAGTAGTGCAGTGCCGGAAATTCCGCCCCCAACAATGATTACGTTATAGTAGTGTTTTTTTGGCATCTAGTGTCCTATTAAAATATTTATGTTCTATTGTAACGAATAAACTGTAAAATACATCATGCAAATAAGAGAATTAGATTTAAAAGAGTTATATACGGTTTATGATGTGTTAAAGCAACTCAGACCATCACTTAGTTATAAAGAGTTCGAGGACTTGATATATGATATGAGACATATGGAGTATAAGATGTTTGGCATCATGGATGGTGAAGAGCTTTTAACTTATGCCGGAGTAGCTGTGCAGACTAACCTTTATCATAAAAGGCATCTCTATGTTTTTGATCTTGTTAGTGATGAAAAATATAGAAACGGTGGATATGGAGCTATGATGCTTGAGTATCTGGAAGATTTTGCAAAGACGTGTATGTGTAAGAATATAGTTTTATCTTCTAACTTTGAGAGAGAAGATGCACACAGATTTTATGAAAAACATGGCTTTGACAAAAAAAGTTATATTTTCTTGAAAAAGGTTTAGATTATCTAATGGCTTATGCTTAGAAAAAGGCATTCCAAGCACTACCGACGGTAATATAGACCGCACTTTCCTCAGGACCATGTGCTACATCAACTCCWGCTTGCATACCGAATTTTTTTGCTATAGTGTAACGAAAACCTACCCCACCGGATGTACGAAACTCTGCATCTGCAAATGAAGTTTTTTTGTTTATTTTATCCTTACCAAAAGCTTTTCCTGTACCTAGAAAACCTAAAACACTCCAACGATTTATAAACTCCCATTTAAGCTCAACTTCCCCAATAGCAGTACTCTGTCCTTGGTATCTTGCACTTGCAATACCCCGTATATCAACACTTGGGTAAAAATAGTATGGAGCACTTCCATCAACATGTTGCGCTTCAAGACGAAGTCCAAGATTTACTTTTGGTGTTAATGGAATAAACTCAAATGCTTTAAGTCTGTAGTTTAAAAAGTTATAGTTTCCACCAAAAGCTTCATTGTAACTAGCAACTACTGCTTTAGCGTAGATTCCCTCTGTAGGTGTAAAAATACTATCTCGTGAGTCATATTCAAAAACTGCAGCCAGGGCTGCTGATTTATCTGTAATAGTTTGTAACTCAGGTGGAAGAGGAACTGGAAAATCCTTTGGTTTTGATGATATATCCATATATAGATAGTTCGCACCGATAAGAAAGTTGCTGTTTTTGATTCTAAACTTWAACTCTTGGTAAAATGCCCAACCTTCCAGATTCATAGTTATTTCATACTCTTTACCCAAAATGTTTGGATAAAAATCAAGATTCGCATTTGGACGACCTACAAATGTAGTAGTTCTTATAGTGTCTTCTTTCCAAAACCCAAGATGATACGCTGCCCCAAACTGTGTTCCATTTTCTGTTGCAGCAGCTGCTACACCTGAGATGCTAGGTGGAATATAACGATCCTCAGCACTTTTTTTACCTGCAAACTTATCATGCAAGAACATAAAGTTAAGTCCGCCACCCAGACCAAATGTAGGACCTGTAATGATAATGGGAACAGGGAGAAATCCATACTTAGAAGCTAGCCAGTCACTGACATCAAGTTGCCCATCTTCTTTATCTATAAATGGTGATTTAGATTCATCTCCAATAAGGGGTAAAAAAAGTAAAAAGAAAAGTAGTAGATACTTCATACTATACTTAGTTTATCTGTGCAGGTGTTACTCTTTGGTGAAGCTCATTATCTATCATAAGCAGACCGTAACCATCACCTTTTACAAGTTTTATTTTAGAAATGATCTCATTAACAGATGCTTCTTCTTCAACTTGCTCATTTACGAACCACTGAAGCAGATTATAAGTAGCATGATCTTTCTTTTTTAGAGCTAAGTCGCTTAGATCATTTAATCTAGCAGTCATCATCTGTTCGTGCGCTAAACTCATTTTAAAAACATTTAAAAGAGTTCCAAAGTTTTTAGGTGGTTTTCCTATTTCTTTTAGAGATACGTGTACTCCTTGCTCAACTAAATAGTTATATATCTTTGTCGCGTGCATATGTTCTTCTTCATACTGCATCTTAAGCCAATTTGCAGCACCGTTAAAGTCTGAGTGCCTACAATAAGCAGACATAGCAAGATAAAGATACGCAGAGTAAAATTCATGGTTTAACTGAGAAGATAAACCTTTTTGTATTTTTTTTGAAATCATGATAAACTCCTGTTTTTATTTATTCTAGGCTAAAGAGTATTAATCCTCTATAAATTTAATCATGCGCAACACTTCTTAAATTTTTTTCCACTTCCACATGGACAAGTCTCATTTCTTTCTATTTTAGAGTTGAAAAGTTCTCCATTTATATATTTCCATGCTCCATCTATCATTATAAAATTGCTTTTCTCATGAAGAACATTTACTTGATTATTTTCTCTGTAGTAAGCCTTAAACTCAACTGTATCTTCATCAGCGTTTAAAACATCTAGTTTAAGCCACTCTATAGAAGTGGGATGACTTAGCTCTTCTGCAGTCTGATGCATAGATGTCTCTGCCAAGTAGTTCCAATCTTCTTTTGTAAAAGCTTCATATCTACYTCTCATTAGTTCTTCAGGGTTCATCATTTTTCTTCTTGCTCCTTAGTTGCTTTTATAATCTCTTCAACCACAGATGGGTCTTCTAATGTTGAAATGTCTTGTGTAATCTTTTCATGGACTGATATACTTCTTAAAATACGACGCATTATTTTTCCAGAGCGTGTTTTTGGAAGCCCTGGAACAAAGATGAAGCGATCACATTTAGCAAATGAACCAATCTCTTTTTTGATTATATTGTTTATCTCTTTAGCCATTTCATCATACTCTGCATGTTCTTTTAGGTTTAGTATAATAAAAGCACAAAGAGACTCTCCTTTTATAGGATGAGGTTCACCAATTACAGCAGACTCTGCTACCATAGAGGCATTTCCAATACTGGCTTCAACTTCAGCAGAACCTATACGGTGTCCAGATACATTTATAACATCATCAGTACGACCTGTTATAGTTATATATCCATTCTCATCTACCATCGCTCCATCACCTGAGAAGTAAACAGGTTTGCCATTCTTTTTACAATCACCAAAGTATGCTTTATTAAATCTATCATCATCACCCCATACACCACGAATCATAGAAGGCCAAGGACGTGTGATACACAGAAGTCCTTTTTCACCTACAGCCGTAGGCTTTCCCTCCTTATCTATAACTTCTGCCATTATTCCGGGAATAGGTAGTGTCACACAACTTTTTTTAATTGGTGTAGCTCCAGGAAGAGGGGAAATCAWWKGWYYYCYTSWMYSSGKYTGCCACCAAGTATCTACAATAGGACAGTTTTCTCTACCGACTTTAGTGTAGTACCACTCCCATGCTTCTGGGTTGATTGGTTCACCCACTGTACCAAGTATTCTAAGTGAACTTAAATCATATTTAGTAGGTTCATCATCACCAACTTTATGAAGCATACGAATAGCAGTGGGAGATGTATAAAAGTGAGTGATTTTTAGATCTTGCACTGTTTTCCACCATCTACCTGCATCCGGATAAGTAGGAACTCCCTCAAACATTACGGTAGTAGCACCTGCTGCCAATGGTCCATAGATAATATAAGTATGTCCGGTTATCCATCCAACATCGGCTGTACACCAGTAAATATCGCTTTCTTTGATATCAAAGACCCACTCCATTGTCATTTGAGCCCAAAGAATATAACCAGCTTGAGAGTGTAGAACACCTTTTGGTTTTCCTGTACTACCTGAGGTATATAGTAAAAATAGAGGATCTTCGCTTTGCATTGATTCTGCTTCGCATTCCTCGCTCATTGTGTCTATGAGATCATTGTATATTTCATCACGACCTTCTATAATATTTATATTTTCATAGTTTCTTCTAACTACTAATACTTTCTCAACAAAATCACATTCACATTTAGCAAGTGCCTCATCTACAGTTGGTTTTAAAAGATATGGTTTACCGCGGCGAAAAGCTCCATCAGCAGTAACAATTAGTTTTGCTTTTGCATCTAAAACACGGTTATGAATAGCATCTGCTGAAAAACCTCCAAAGACTATGGAGTGAATAGCCCCTATACGTGCACATGCCAGCATCACATATGCAGCTTCTGGAATCATAGGCATATACATAATAACACGGTCGCCTTTTGCGATGCCAAAATAATCTCTTAGAAGATTAGCAGTTTTATTTACATTYACAGATAGTTGCTTATAAGTTATCTTCTGTATATCACCACGCTCACCTTGAAAAATAATAGCTGTCTTATCAGCTTTATTTTTAAGATGGCGGTCTACACATTGTTCACTTACATTGAGCTCACCACCTTCAAACCAACGAACAAAAGGCATGTTTGAATCATCTAAGACTTTAGTGTATTGTTTACGCCAAGTGATTTTTTCTTTTGCATAACTATCCCAAAAGCCTTCATAGTCATTTTTTGCAAAGTCTTGTAACCTATGATACTCATCCATACTGCTTATAGCAGCATCTTTCCAAAGTTCTTTATTTGGATAAAAAAGTTTAGTTTTCATGATAAACTCCTTTTGGTTGTTATATTTAGTTGCGAATATTGTATCATGTTTATTTGCTATAATAAATCATGAAAATAAAATCATTATATATATCAGCAWAAGAAAAGAATGCCGGAACCCTGTTTATATCTATGGGGATGATGGAAATCTTAAAAAGAAACATAGCAAAAGTTGCTTTTTTTAGACCAGTTATCTACTCAAGATATACTGAAGATGGGGACATAAGCTTTATGCTTAAGAGATATAATCTTGAGATGGATTATAAAGAGTGTTATGGTTTTGACATAGAATATGTTGAAAATATGATAGCTAACAACAAAACAAATCAGCTTATGAATGAGTTAATTACAAAGTTTAAAAAGCTTGAAGATAAGTATGACTTTGTATTAGTTGAGGGAATTAGACACTCTTTCTTAACTTCTACTATTAATTTTGATCTTAATATTAAAATAGCTCAAAACTTTGGTTCTCCGATAATCAATATAGTTAATGCGAAAAACAGAGCAGTCGTAGATATACACGATGATATATTGATAGAAAACGAAAACTCTTCATTTCAAGGCTGTACCCATTTTGCAACTTTTATAAATATACTCGATGACAAGCAAGATAGAGAGCTTAAAGAAATACTCAAAGARTACCCTTATAAAACATACTTTTTAAAAGARATAAAAGAACTTGGAATGCTCAGTATTGCAGATGTTGTAGATTCTTTGGATGTAACACCAATCCTTTTAGAGCCAAAAGATACTACAAGAATCGTAAGGGCTATAAAGGTTGCAGGACTTACCGTAAATAATTTTTTAGATCATATTGAAGAAGATGACCTAGTAGTTGTTCCTGCAGATAGGTCTGATATTATTTTAGGTCTAATGGGAGCACTTTACTCAAAAAACTATCCAAATATCAGTGGTATTATTTTTCCTTTTGGTATGAATGCTCATCCAAATATAAAAAAACTTATTGATGGACTAGACAGTTTCGGTATTCCAATTTTATCAGTAGATGATGATACTTATACGACTGCTAAGAAGTTATCTACAACACAAGCGAGATTAAGAGTTACTAGTGAGAGAAAAATAGCACTTGCACTTGGTCTATTTAATTCAAGTGTTGATATTGAAGCAATTGAGAAGAAAATATCTACAGTAGAGAGCAAAGTTCTAACTCCAATGATGTTTGAATATAAACTTTTTGAAATAGCAAGACTGAACAAAAAAAGAATAATTTTACCTGAGAGTAGTGATGAGAGAATTTTAAGGGCTGCTGAGATTATTTTACGTCGTGGGGTTGCTGATATAACTTTGCTTGGTAATAGTGAAGATATAACTGAAAACTATTTGAGATTAGGTTTGGATCTTAGTCGGGCAACTATCATAGATCACAATAGCTCTAAGCTTACAAAAGAGTTTGCTCATACTTTTTATGAGATGAGAAAGGAGAAAGGGCTAACACTTGCAGCAGCTGAAGATGCAATGACTCATGGAAACTATTTTGCGACTATGATGGTATATCTTGGACATGTTGATGGAATGGTTAGTGGTGCTATAAGCTCAACAGGGGAGACTATAAGACCAGCTCTGCAGATAATAAAAACAAAACCGGACACTTCTATAGTATCTAGTGTGTTTTTTATGTGTTTAAAAACTGAAGTTTTGGTATATGGAGATTGTGCTGTAAATCAAGACCCGGATGCAGAGACTCTAGCACAGATAGCAATATCATCTGCCAAAACTGCTGAAGCTTTTGGTATAGATGCCAAGGTGGCGATGCTCTCTTACTCAACGGGAGAGAGCGGTAGTGGTGTTGATGTTGATAAGGTCAGAGAAGCTACTAAAATAGTTAAGAGTAAAACTAGTGATTTACTTATAGAGGGACCTATTCAGTACGATGCAGCCGTCAATAAAAATGTAGCTCGTAAAAAACTACCAAATTCAAAAGTAGCAGGAGAAGCAAATGTACTTATTTTTCCAGATCTAAATACAGGTAATAATACATATAAAGCAGTTCAACGCTCAAGCGATGCCATAGCAATAGGACCGGTTCTTCAAGGACTTAATAAACCTATTAATGACCTGAGTCGTGGATGTTTGGTAACAGATATTGTAAATACGATAGCAATTACAGCTATTCAAGCAGGACAGGAATAATGAAAGTTGCTGTTATAAACTCCGGTAGTTCATCGTTAAAGTTTAAACTCTTTGATATGTCTAGTGGAGAAGTTTTATATTCACTTTTAGTAGAAAATGTTGGTGTAAAAGGTTCTAAAGTTAAAACTCACCATGAAGCTCTTGAGAGTCTAGATGTTGACTTTACTTCTATAGATATTATAGGACATAGAGTAGTTCACGGTGGAGAAGAGTTCAATGAACCAACAGTAGTAGATGATGAGGTAATTCAAAAAATAGAAGAGTTGATTCATCTCGCTCCACTTCATAATCCTGCCAATCTTGAAGGAATATTGCTTGCAAAACAAAAAGCTCCAAATACAACTCAAATAGCAGTGTTTGATACTGCCTTTCACTCTCAGATGCCAGAAGTTGCTTACCTTTATGCATTGCCATATGAGATGTATGAAAAACATAAGATANGACGATATGGTTTTCATGGAACATCTCATTCTTACMTTTYAAAAGAGTGTGCTTTACTTCTAAAAAAAGAGGTGCAAGAGTTAAATATAATAACCTTGCATCTAGGTAATGGAGCAAGTGCCTGCGCTATAGAAAATGGTATAAGTATAGATACTTCAATGGGCTTTACACCCTTAGAGGGTTTGGTTATGGGAACAAGGTGTGGAGATATAGATCCTGCTATTGTTTTATATATGCAAAGAGATTTAGGGTTTAGTGTTAAGAAAATAGATGAAGTGTTAAATAAAAAGTCTGGGTTACTTGGCATCTGCAGTAGTAGTGATATTAGAGATATTCTCCAAAATGGTGATGCTAAGTCAAAGTTGGCCATTGATATGATGGTTAGACGTGTTAAAAAATATATAGGTTCATATATGGCACTTCTTGGAAGAGTAGATGCAATAGTATTTAGTGGTGGAATAGGTGAGAACTCTTCATATATAAGAGACAAAATTATGGAAAATAATTTAGCTGGGGCAACACCTGTCTTAGTTATAAAGACAGATGAAGAGCTTGAGATTGCAAGACAGTGTCTGAGTTTTTAAAACCAGCCTTGTGCATAAAATGAGTTTTTTATAGCGATAGTATTTAAATTTTTTAAATCTTTTTGATTTAATGGTTGATGTTTAATTTGGTAAACCATATTCACTAAGTATGAATATGAGTCAAGATTTACATTTTTATTCATAAGTGCTTGAGTTGATAAGAAGTCCATTATTTCACTTCTCCTTATGTTGTCACAACTATGTTGAAGATTTTGAAGCATTAGGGCGAATAGTTCCTCATCAACGCTAAATATATTATTTGCTATTTTTTTAGAAGCGTCTTCGTCAATTCCTCTTCTATGAAGATTTTTAGCAACTGAACTTGAAATAGAGTTTACTTTGAATTGTGTGCTTGCTGTTAAAGATGTTGTAATTACTGGAGCAAGTGTTAAAGAAGAAGCTAGTAAAACTGAAGATAAAATATTTTGATTTTTTTTCATTTGATAACCCTTTAAATTGATAAAGAGATTATTGGAAAATAAAGTGTAAAAAAAGTGTAAAAGTGAAAGTTGAAAAGATATTTGTGGAACTGCAGGCTAAAAACCTGCAAAGATGTTACTAAAGTGGAGTTACGTTTTCAGCTTGAGGGCCTTTTTGACCTTCGCCTACTTCGTATGTAACTTTTTGCCCTTCAGCAAGAGAAACACGACCACCACCTGTGTGGTTTACTTGACGAAAGTGTACAAATACATCTTGTCCGCCATTATCTTGTTGGATAAATCCATAACCTTTTTCTTCATTAAACCATTTAACTGAACCGTCTAGTAATTCTGCCATTGCAATACCTCTGTATTAAAATATCACTTCGTGAGCGAAGTGGAGTCAAAAATTGGAGAGTCTTTAGGGTCACAATTGAGCATATCACTAAATTACACACTAAAGATGAACTCGAGCCTCATCTTCTCATCAAAAGTATTATATCTTAATTTTTTGATTATATGCAATAAATATAAAATTTTCAAATATTTCTATATTTGCCGATATAGTAGTATAACTATCAGGTAAAGGATTTGCTATGCAAATATCATCAAATGTACCAAATTTAANTGTAAGCCAAAACTCTAAAGGCATTAAAACAAATTTTACGGAAAAGATTACAAAAGAAGATGCGAATGAGTTGAGAGAACAGATAACTCAGAATGCAAATGAGGTGATGTTTAAATCTACTTCTATTCAAAGTAATCTAGTAAAACTAGAAGATAAGTTTGCTCAGGCATATGGAGATTTTCAAAGCTTTTTAAGTGATGTAGGATACGCAGGTAAACCTATTGCTGAGTTGTCACAAGAAGAAGCGGCTGAGCTTGTTAGTGAAGATGGGTTGTTTGGAATAAAGCAGACCTCTGAGCGTATAGCAAACTTTGTTATTAACGGGGCAGGTGGTGATGAAGATAGAATGCGTGCTGGAAGAGAAGGAATGCTTCAAGGCTTTAAAGAAGCAGAAGCAATGTGGGGAGGAGAACTTCCTGATATTTCACAAAAAACTATGGCTAAGGCGATAGAAATGGTTGATAAAGCCATGCACGATTTAGGTTTTTCTATTTTAAATAAAGAAGCTTAGGAGTTAATATGTTAAAAACATTTATAGAAATTATAGAGATACAACTTTTTTACGCATCTGCTATTGTCTTAGTAGGTGGGTATTATATAAGTCCGTATATTAGTTAATGATTTAAGCAGGAATATCTAAGTCAGTTGAGTCTGGGGAGGTGTTGTTGCTTTTGTTCGCTTCGTTTTTGTAAGTCTCTTTCCCCATTACAGCTTCTTGTGCCTCACGGGCAACTTGTTGTTGCGCTTTCATCATCATTACCATTGCACTGGATGCCACAGCCATATCTTGCCCACTTGGATTTGCGGGTGCTAGAGCAGATGCTATAACTGCTTGAGCATTTGCTATTGTTTCTTGCGGAGTAGAACCTGTTTGAAATGATACAGATACTTCTCCACCAATAGCGTACATTTTTCCATCAGGACCTTGTTGATATGTATAAGTGGCGGCACCTGTTGAAGCACCACCACTTTGATGCGCCGCTTCGTGAGCTTTAACTTCTGCATCTCTAGATTGAAGATCTGTAACTAAACGTTTTTCATCTTGGCTTAGTTCATCACTGGATTTTGATTTTTCTACTGCTTTTTTCTCTTCTTCTTTTGCTAGCTTTTTCTCATGAGGAGTCTCTTGCTTTCTAAGGGGGTCGTCTTCAAGGATAAGGAGTTCTTTATCATTGAGTTTTATATAGTAGTTAGAACCAATGTCGTATAAAGTGCTTAATCCAATATTCATAATATACATTATACATCTGTGTAAATTAAATTTCGCTATCATTTCATAATTAAATAAAGATAGGGAAATTATGAAATTTGAATTAAAAGATGATTATATAGAGCTTTTTAAACTCTTAAAGGTTTTAGACTTGGTAGATAGTGGAGCGCATGCTAAGCTATTAATAGCAGATGGTTATGCTAAAAGAAATGGGGAAGTTGAGCTTAGAAAAAGAGCTAAAATAGTCTCAGGTGATATTATAGAAATAGCTGAAGTGACTATAGAAGTAAAATAGTGCGAATTATTTTTATTTTGCTTTTGACATTTAGTTTTATCTATGCAAACTCAAATATGTTAGATGCAGATCAAAAAACAAAAAAAGCATTTCTAAAAGAACTTCATACTAAATTTTTAAAAGTAGATGTTCACTCAAAAGAGTTAGATTTAGATAAAGCAATAAAAGATATCAAACAAGCAAGGAAAAAGTTTCCGCTTGATGATAAACTAAAAATGATAGATATGGAGTTAGAGCACAGAAGAGCTAACGAGTCCTATAAGTCCACCAAATATTAGTTCCCCTAGTTTTACAAGCTTCTATAACCCTTCATAAGTCCCTGTAATTAGGGATAATATTTATATTTATGATTAAGCTGTTTTTTACAGATTTTTGCATTCTTATGCTATTGTTGCTCAAAATGTACTAAAACTTTGTAGTAAATAAATACAACTAGAAGGTTTATGTATAGACTAATAAAAAGCTAAAAAATATAATAGTATTTATGAGTATTTTAGACTTAATTTTATAAATATAAAATTAGGAACCATGCTTTGTATTTAAATATATTTGATATTTACATTTTTTTGTATTATAATACAAGATATATAATATTTTATTAGTATAGGGATAAAAATGATAGAACAGATACAACTACTTTCAAATCAAATTCTAGCTCAAAAAGTTCCTGAGTACAAAAGATTTTTATTTGATAAAATTGACTTTAACGAGCGACTTATAGGTGTTTTGGGTTCTCGAGGTGTTGGAAAAACCACTATGCTACTTCAATATTTACATAGTATATTTAAAGAAAAGAAAACACTTTATATTATGGCAGACCATCCACTTGTAGTTGCCCTTGGACTTTTCGTAATAGCAGATGAGTTCCAAAAAAAAGGTGGAGAAGTTTTAATTATTGATGAGATACATAAGATTAAAAACTTTGAAATAGACTTAAAACTTATTTATGATAGCTTTTTCTCTTTAAATGTTGTTTTTACAGGGTCAAATGCCATTGCAATAGATAATGCAAAAGCTGATTTAAGTAGGCGTGCTGTTATTCATAGATTGCCTGTACTGTCATTTAGAGAGTTTTTAGAACTAGAAACAAAAGAGAAGTTTGAGCCTATCTCTTTAAATGATATTTTACTTCATCATACCTCACATGCAATAGAAATTTTATCGAAAGTAAAGCCATTTGCATATTTTGAAGAGTATCTAAAAGGTGGTGCATATCCTTTTTATACAAGTTCTAAAAATAGTTATATTCAAAAGCTGTTAAGTGCCTCAATGCAGATTTTAGAAACAGATCTTCCAATGATTTATACAATAGACCATGACAAGATAAATTCTCTTAAAAAAATGATGATAATGCTTTGCCAAAGTGAACCATACGACATAAACATTTCAAAGCTTTGTGGTGCAGTTGAGCTTAACCAAAGAACTCTATATAAATATTTAGGAATTTTACAAGCAGCTGGACTAATTAGAATATTAGGTGCAAAATCAAGTGGTGTAAGTATTATATCCAAGCCTGAAAAATTGTATTTAGACAATACGAATCTATTCTCAATATTTTGCGATAATCCAAAAACAGGAACACGAAGAGAAACATTTTTCGCATCATCAGTATCATATGAGCATAGTATTAACTATCCAAAAAGTGGTGACTTTATTCTGGATGAAAAATATACTTTTGAAATAGGTGGGAAAGATAAGAACTTTAAACAGCTAAAAGATGTGAAAGAGGGATATGTTGTAGCAGATAATATAGAGATTGGAGTTGATAATAAAATTCCACTATGGTTATTTGGGTTTCTTTATTAACTAAGAGAATAGATAAAGTTGTGAAAACAACTATGCATCATAGATAATCCTTGCTACATTAAGCGCATAAAACACGAGCCACAAACTCTTGGTACTCTTTAGAGATTTGGAATGTGAGCTTAAAACTCTATCCTACCAAAGCCCTTAAATAAGGGCTATAAAAGGAATGAACTAACTAATCCAATAAGTCCACCAAAGACTCCACCCCAAACAACTAGCCAATCAAGGTGTTGTTTAATTAACTTCTGAACCATCTCTTTTACTATTTGTGGAGTTAGCTCATTTAGTCTTGCATCTATCACTCTTTCGATAGAATCAAGCATATCATCGCTGAGTGGTGAGTTTTGCATATGATTTTCAAGTGTTTGGTTAAATGCATCTGAAGATACTATTTTTATTACAGCAGCTTTCATCTTTATTGAAAATGGCTCACGAAGAGCATCTAGAGCACTCTCTCCGCCAAACATTCCAAGCATCCCTCCAAATGAAGACTCCATAACTGTTTTACTAAGTGCATCAAATGCAGGAGAAAAATCTGTCTCTTTTATGATTGGTTCTAAGTTTATTTTCTTCTCTTCATTCTTAAAAAAATCATCTAATTGTTCTTTTGTAAAAAACTCATTCATCATAAGGTTTTTAATAGACTCCTTAAAAGCCTCAAATCTTGCAGGAATAACACCTGAACCGTAAAGAAAAGGTACTTTCTCAAAAAGCATATGAATAGCCAGTTGATTCGTTAGAGCACCAGATAGTGCAAATAGACCCGCAAAAAGAAGTAAAGAACTCTGTTCATTAGGTATAACAAATGATAAAGCTGTTAAAATAACGGCAATAAAATGAGTAATAAAACTTTTATTTAATTTCAATATAATCTCCTAGTTTAAAAGTGAGATTATACTTAAAATATCAAATATAACAAATATAGGATAATTATGAAAAAAGAGAGTTATGAACTTTTTAAAAGTGCAGATATAAACAAGATAACAAAAGTTGTAAGTGAAGAACTTGAACAAAGAAATGAGCAAGCTTTTTGGGGTGAAAAGGTTGTCCCTTTTACAGAGGCTATTTTAAGTGTTCTTCTTCCATTAAGAGATTCGAACAGACTTTATGACCCTGAGGGTGCAAATGTAGATGAGTTAACACCTGAACTTTTTTTAAGATGGAGTGACTTTGTAAGTTTAAAATCACTGGCATTTAGAATCCAAAAATCAAATGACCTAGACAATGATATGAAAACAGATATCGATTTGAAGATCTTAGGTGATTATCTAGGTCGTTACAATATAAACTTAGAAGAGGAAGAGCTTGACTTTCCTATTTCTCATTATAATTTACATCAAGGTGTAAGTAATGTAATAAAGTCACTTCTCTAAACAATGACTAGGATTATAAAGTATTTCTTAGACAACAAACGCTTAAACTATATGCTACTTATTTTTTTAGCATATATGGGTTATAACGCTTATGTAAACATTCCAAAAGAGATCTTTCCAAATGTTGAACTTGACAAAATAAGTGTTCGTGGTGCATATAGTGGTGCCAGTGCAACAGTTATGGATAAGATGGCAGTTCGCGATATTGAAGAAGAACTTAGCAATATCAATGGGATTGATAAGACTGAAACCACTATTACTCCCGGAGCATTTGCTATTATATTGACACTTAACAAAAGTGTAGATAAAGTAAATGTTCTCTCTCGTGTAAAAGATTCTATAGCCCTAACAAGGCAATACCTACCATCTGATATGAATGAACCTGTTGCTAGAATTTTGGATAAGAGCAGATCTCTTATAAAGCTATCCCTCTCATCAGATAAAATAACAAAAGGTGAACTCACCGCCATAGCCAAAGAGATTAAAACAAAGATTTCAAGGGTAAAAAATATTAGTGAGATACTTATTCGAGGAGACTCAAAAGAAGAAGTCTCTATAAGAATAGACTCACAAGCAGTTCTTGCATATGAGTTAAAACATGCTAGTGTCCTAAAAGCGATCTCTGATCTTTCATATATATTTCCTGTTGGAGATATAGAAGAGAGAGGAAGTTTTATATATATATCTACTTCAAATGGTAAAGAAGATGTACCTGAATGGGAAGATAGTATTCTTAATGTAGATGGGAAATATATTARATTAGGTGATATCGCTAAGGTTAAAATAGAGTATCCTCAAACTGATACTCTTGCCTCGTTTAACAACAAGCAAACTCTAACATTAGTAATTTCAAAAGGTGAAGTTGGTGATTCTATTGCTTTAGCTGCACAACTAAGAAAGTATGCAAAAAAACTGCAAAAAAGTTATCCCAAAGTTACTTTTGACTTTTACCAAGATACTTCAAAACCAGTTGAGAATAGGTTGAATACAGTAATCTCAAATCTAATGTTTGGACTTATTCTTGTATTCTTATCTATGTTTGTTCTCATAAATCTTAGAATAGCACTTATAGTTGCTTTAGGTATTCCATTTTCATTTATTATAGGCTTACTTTTTATCTATCATATGGGTTACTCTATAAATATTGTCTCACTTTTAGGCGCGCTTATAGTAATTGGTATTGTCGTGGACGATGCCATAGTCGTAAGTGAAAATATTCAACGCCATATTGACGATGGTATGGAAAATGTAGAAGCTGCAATGCTTGGTGTAAAAGAGATGATGCYCCCTGTTACACTGGCTACCGTATCGACTGTAGCAGCTTTTTTGCCTATGTTTATGTTAACGGGTGAGATATCTCTTTTTCTAATCTTGATTCCTATCGTTGTTGTTATGATTCTGTTGGGTTCACTTCTAGAGAGTTTTGTTTTTTTACCTCTTCATGCAGCTGAGTTTCTTAAAAAAAGTAACAATATGGTGGACTGGACACCTTTTCGAGAGCTTTATGGAAGAACACTATCTTTTTTTATAGAGTATAAAAAGACATTTTTATTGCTTTTTATCATACTCATTCCTATCCTTACTGTAGTTACTGCAAAGTCTATGAAGTTTCAGTTTTTTCCAAATTTTGATGGTAATAATCTTTATATATCTGGGAAACTGGATATAAATACTCCCCTAGAAGACACCTTTAAAATAGCAAAAGAAATACAGACTGAGATGCTGAAATACTCTGATGAGTTTTCACTCAAGTCTATCTCCTCAACAAGTGGATATAGAAGAAGTCTCTCTGGTGATACACAGAGAAATAACAGTGTTTTCTTTATTACGATGGAGCTTTATGACAGAGAAGAGACTAGCTGGATAAACAAATATATCAGTCCGGTACTAAATTTTAGTTTTGAATTTAATGATCCTGAAAAAATTAGACAAAAACAGACTTTTGAACTATCTCCAAGAGCTAGAGAATTAGTGAAGCCATTTAAAGAAAAATACAATATGGTAGAACTCGGTGTTATGGAAGACAAACCTGGACTTATCAGAAGTGATATACAGATAAATCTCTCTGGAAGTAATGATGCAGCTTTGCAGAATGCTGTTAAAAAGTTAGAGGTTGAGATTTCAAAACTCAAGGGAATAAAAAACTTCAGCGATAATATTCGATATGGAAAGATGGAGTATAAGATAAAGATAAACTCTTATGGTGAGAGTCTTGGTCTTAGCGAAGCATCAGTAGCTAGAGTCCTAAGCTCTTACTTTTTAGAGAAAAAGCAGTCAACAACCTTTAATGAACGCGGTGTAATGGAAATAAAAACAAGAGACAGAGACAAAGATAGTACTCAAACACTGTTAGATTTTAATATTGCTTTAGATGATGGACGTTATGTGAAATTGACAGATATAGCTACTATTAGCAAGACTCAAGATTATGAAAAGATAGATAAATTAAATGGAAGTATAG
This sequence comes from Sulfurimonas sp., assembly GCA_002732645.1. GTDB lineage: Bacteria > Campylobacterota > Campylobacteria > Campylobacterales > Sulfurimonadaceae > Sulfurimonas. The sequence continues at coordinate 21,179 of NVRL01000003.1, forward strand.
TAAAAACTGTCTACGCAAGTGTAGATAAAAGAATCATAACCCCAACAGAAGTTTTAGAGAGTATACAAACTACGCTTGATGAGATTCGAGACTCAGGTATAGAAGTAAATCTTCTTGGAGAAAAAGAGAAAAAGAAACAGCTAAAAGATGATATGAAAAGTGCTCTTGTTTTAGCAATATTTTTGATCTTTTTAACACTGCTACTTATCTTTTCAAAAATAAAATATGCTCTGATGGTAATGAGTGTAATCCCTCTTTCCGTTTTAGGAGCATTGATAGGACATAAGTTATTGGGTATAAACCTAAGTATGCCTTCAGTGATAGGTATTTTAGGACTTGCTGGAGTTGTAATCAATGATGGGATTATTATGCTTGATTTTTTACATGGAACTCATAAGTCAGAGGACTTTTTCAAAAGAGCTAAACTCAGACTTCGTCCAATTGTAATAACATCTCTTACAACATTTTTAGGACTCTTTACTCTGGTGTTTTACGCTACTGGACAAGCTGTTATTTTACAGCCAATTGCAGTATCTTTAAGCTTTGGTCTGGTGTGGGGAACATTTTTAAATCTTCTATATTTACCAACACTTTATGCTTTGGTAAATGGTATCAAGCCTCTTTCAAAAAAGCAAGATATAGTGCACCCCATAGTAGAAAAACTATAAGAGCTATTACTCCAAAAAGAACAGTGACTCTTATAGTAAAATGAAAAAGAAATTTTAAAAAGCCCATTACTTAATGTAAGGAACTGTTTTTAGTTTAGCAGCTTTTAGGTAGACTATACCACCTAAAATATTGATAACATCATAGTTTAGTTTTTTAGCTAAAAAGTCTGCAACTATTTTTGTTCTACTTCCTGTTCTACAAATCAAAGCAAATGGTTTTTTAGTGTCTACTTTTTTATTTAGTTCAGCTAAAAAAGTATTAACGTCATAGTTCCCTTTTTCATCCCAAAACATAATAGTAATAGAATTTTCAACAATACCGGTTTCTTTCCATTCTCCTGGCGTTCTTATGTCAACAATAGGAATTTTAGAGTCTAAAATTTTTTGTGATGCGTATTCATTTGTCATAGATGCAAATAGGCTGATGCTAAAAATCATCAATAATAGTAATATTTTTCTCAAGTCGTTCTCTCCATATAGTAATAAAAGTGTATAATTATAGCAATGATAACTAAATAATAGGTACAACATGGCAGCATCCAATAAAGCTATAGAAAACTCAAATAGACTACGATACATAAGAGCACTGGAACGATTTCACAATAGTATAATATCTTATCTTTTGAATACTCCGGAACTCTCGATGGAACGATATACTAAAAAAATAGACAATGCTCTTAAAGTTCTAAACAGAGTTGAAGAGATGCCCCTTTATAAGGGTGAACTACAAGAGCTACAAAAGCTTGTAAAGAAAATAATTGCATTTAAAGATAGTGATAAAAGTATTGAAGATATTAAAGATAATATTTTATATAGCTCAAATCAGTTAGACAAGAATAAAAATGCAAGAAGATATAAAAAAGATAAACATACAAATTCAAAATATGATGAGTGGGAATAACTAAGAGAAAGAAGTTCTCTTAGTTTTGTTTAGACTCAACTAGCATAGAATCCAAAAGTGTAAATAGTTCATGAGAAGCTTCTTCCATCTTGTCAAAGTTAGTTACAATCTCATCTGCATTATTTAGTGTAGAAGTGGCTGCCGTATCATCTAGATATATTAGATTTTTATTAGCATTATCATGAACGGTAGCGTGCGGAGACGAAAGTTTAGAAAAAGATGAAGTGTCTGAAAATCTTTTTTTACCTTCATTATCGTACCACTTACCAAGACTACATTCATGAGTAGTATAAGTTAGGAGTTGTTGGTCCAGTGACATAACAGCATTGTATGTACGAGACTTGTATAGAATATGATCTAGTTTTGCAAGAACTATAAATATAGAATTTTCCATCTCATAAGAGTAGTTGACAATCTCACTTGAGTTGTCACTAAGCTCAATAAGTGTTCCTTCAAATTTATTTATTTTATCTGTTGAACCCTCTACTGTTGTTTTCATAGTTGAAGAACTCTCTTGTATCTCATTCATGTCTTGTTGTAAAGATTTAATAGAAACAGAAATTTCTCCGGTAGCTTTATGTGTTCTCTCTGCAAGTTTTCTTACCTCGTCTGCAACAACCGCAAAACCACGTCCATGTTCACCTGCACGTGCTGCTTCAATAGCCGCATTTAGTGCTAGCAGGTTCGTCTGATCTGCTATATCCGTAATAAGTTCTATTACTGAAGTAATTTCATTAGTCTGGTTTGCAAGTTCGCTGATGCTATGGTTATTTGTACTTACCTGTTCACTTAAGTGACCTAGCTCGTTTACGATCTCATTAACACTCTCACGTGAACCAGATGCTAAATCTGAAGCAGATTTAGTTGCTTTAGTTACCTCTTTAAGATTTCCAATATTTTCTCTTAAATTATCAATGATAAGTGATAGTGACTCTGATACATTAGTGCTTTTTTTACTAAGTAAAGAGTTGAAAGTGTCTCTAGCAGCTTTTTGATTCTGCTCCTTCATAAAAGAAATACTCTTTTCTACACTATTGATTGCTTCAACAAACTCTCCATCCATACCTGAAGATGAGATTTGGTGAGTAAATACACCTTTGGAAGCGTCTGTAATAGTCATATTAATCTCATTTATCAGGTTTTCAATGTGTCCTAAGAGTGTTGATAATTCACATCCAAGTATTCCAAGTTCAGTGTTTGAATCATGTTTACACTCTTCTTTATGTGTGAAATCACCTTTAGCTGCATGACCAATAAGTGTAATAAATGAGCCAATACCATTTGTAATTGATTTTCTAATAATATTAGCTAAGATAAATACTACTATTGCAACAACTAAACCAGCAATAAGGACTAGTGTTTTATAAAAATTTAAATCATCAGCTAGAGATATAGAGTTCTCTGTTAACTCTGTTCCCTTATGTTTTACAAGCTTTTTAAAAGCAGTTCTTGAACTGTTTGCAAATGGTGTTAGATCGTTTTTATACTTTTTATATATCTTTGTCTTTTCGTTTTGAATCTCATCACTACTTAACGATTCCATCATTTTATATGAGTTGTTTAAAAAGAGCATTGTTGAAGTTTTAGCTTCTTTTACCATGGTAAGTGAAGTGTCATGTACCATCATCTTTTCTAAAGATGAAAAAAGAATTTCAATTCTTTCAATAGACTCATTCAACTTTGACATGTCTTTGTTATAGTCACCACCAAGCATGATATCTCTTGTTGTYCTACTGACATAGTTTAGATTTTTTTCTATCTCTAGTGTTTGAAGTGCACCTAGCATAGAATTTTTATGAAGATGGTCGTACTTAGACTCTATATGGCTCATAGCCCAAAAAACGAAAATAGTCGCTGATAGGACTGACATGGTAACCATTAARATGAATAGATTCATCTTTWTTTGGATACTAGTATTTGCAAACATGTAATTACCCTTGTTTTATAATGTGCCTGTATTCTATCACATAAAATAAGAAATTGTTATAAAAAAAAGGTAGAATTTAAAGGTATATCAATTAAATGTGATTATTTCACCACTTTATAGATACATTAGCTGTGATAAAAATATGATGATTACAACAAGAGAAAATGGAAAGTAGTGACTCTTAAAAACCCATGGTTGAATACCAAAAAATACCTGATTTATACCTCTAAATCCAAGCCAAAGACCAAGAGAAGCTTTTATACCAAGCAATATTTGAAAGTGTGTAGGTCCACTGTCTGAAATCTCTCCAAAGACTTGAAAAAACATATATAGACCAGTAATTACTGCGACAATAAGGGCTTTTGGAACTACTTTTCTAACATGAATCATAATAGCTTCTCTAGCTTTTTTATGTTCATCAGCATCTAAAGTACGAGGCATTTTAGATAAAAATAGTACGTCTACGAATAAAAATCCACCGTAAATAAATACAGAGAATATATGAATAGTATGAATGATTGTGTAAGTGATGGGAACTCCTTTAGTTGATGAGATTTTAACATAAATGTAAAAAAGAAAGAGTTGTTCTATATCAATTACAAATAAATCATAGATAATTATAGTAGAATTACACAATTATTTTAATAATATTTTCGGAGAGTTAATGAAGAACAGAAAAATAGATAAAACGCCAGCGAGACTGGACTTTATCCAAAGTACTACAGGACTTATTTTAGGGGTCTTCATAATGGGACATATACTTTTTGAGTCTTCTATTTTAATTAGTAATGAGATGATGTACAAAGTAACAATAATGTTTGAGGGTTACTACTTTTTTGGTGAGACTTATCCGAGTATTATTTCATTTTTAGCAGGTGCTATTTCTATTATTTTTATTCTTCACGCCGGTGTTGCACTAAAGAAGTTTCCAAATAACTATAGACAACACAAGATTATGCGTGACCATGTCCTTGCTATGAAACATGAAGATACCTCTTTATGGGTTGTTCAGATTATGACAGGTTTTATCATGCTTTTTATCGGTTCTGTGCATCTATACACTATGATGGCTGAACCTTCAAACATAGGACCATACGCTTCTTCGCATAGAGTTGTTCATGAACATATGTGGCCTCTTTATTTTTTACTACTTTTATCAGTTGTTTCACACGCTTTTATAGGTCTATACCGTCTTGCTTTGAAGTGGGGCTTTATGGAAGGTAAAAATACAAAAGAGTCTAGGAAAAGATTTAAATTTTTGATGAAGTCTTTAATTGTTATCTACATTGTGATCGGTTCACTAAGCCTTATGAAATATATTTACATCGGATACACAACTGATTGCGAAGCAGGTGAAAGATACAAATCAACAACTATACAAATGAAGGCTCACTAATGAAAGTAATATATACAGATGTTCTTATCATCGGTGGTGGTCTAGCCGGTCTTAGAGTTGCAACCGGTGTAAAAGAGAGAGGACATAATACAGTAGTACTAACTCTTGTCCCTCCAAAACGTTCTCATTCATCTGCTGCTCAGGGCGGGATGCAAGCAAGTCTCGCAAATTCGACAATGGGTGATGGAGATAACGAAGATGTACACTTCTCTGATACTATCAAAGGTAGTGACTGGGGAGCAGACCAAGAAGTAGCTCGTATGTTTACTCACTGTGCACCAAAGGCTATTAGAGAGTTGGCACAATGGGGAGTTCCTTGGAGTAGGGTACAAAAGGGTGATAGAGAAGCGATAATAAATGCTAAAAAAGTAACTATTACTGAGAAGGATGAGGCACACGGTCTTATAACTGCTAGAGATTTCGGTGGTACTAAAAAATGGAGAACTTGTTATACCTCTGATGGTACTGGTCACTCTATGCTTTATGCTATGGATAATAAAGCTCATGAAGAAAATGTTGAGATACATGAGAGACTTGAAGCTATTTCTCTCATACACGAAGAGGGAAGATGCTACGGTGCAGTTGCAAGAAACCTTATGACCGGTGAATTAGTAGCTTATATATCAAAGGCTACGACAATAGCAACCGGTGGATATGGACGTATCTATAGTGTTTCAACAAATGCCATAATCTGTCAAGGAATGGGTCAGGCAATAGCGTTAGAGAGTGGAGTAGCAACATTAGGAAATATGGAAGCAATACAGTTTCATCCTACTGCAATCGTCCCTGTTGGAATTCTTACAACTGAGGGCTGTCGTGGTGACGGAGGACTTCTTTTAGATAAAGACGGTTATAGGTTTATGCCCGATTATGAGCCGGATAAAAAAGAGCTAGCATCTAGAGATGTTGTGAGTCGTAGAATGACTGAGCATATGAGAAAAGGTAAGGGCGTTAAGTCTAAATACGGAGATCATCTTTGGTTGGATATTACTATACTTGGTCGTGAACATATTGAGAAAAATCTAAGAGAAGTAAAAGAGATCTGTGAAAACTTTTTAGGAATTGATCCAGCAGTTGACTGGATACCTGTTCGTCCTACACAACACTACTCTATGGGTGGAATCCGTACTAAGTATACCGGTGAATCCCAAACTATGAAAGGTCTTTACTCTTGTGGTGAAGCCGCTTGTTGGGATATGCATGGGTTTAATAGACTTGGCGGAAACTCGGTTAGTGAGACGGTTGTAGCAGGGATGCTTGTAGCTGAGTATATAAGTGACTTTTTAGATTCTAAAGATAGTGATATGCAGATTCATAGTGCTAAAGTGGAGTGCTTCTTAAAACAAGAGCATGATAAACTAGAAGCACTTCTTACAAAAGAAAATGGAGAAGATGCTTATGTACTTCGCCGTCGTATGGAAGAGATTATGATGGATAAGGTAGGTATCTTTAGAAACGGTACTGATCTCAAAGATGCAGTTGATGAACTTGAAGATTTACTAAGAAGAAGTAAAAATATAGAAGTTTTTCGTTCAAAATCTCGTGCGGCAAATCCGGCACTTGTAAATGCATATAGAACTCAAAGAATGATAAAAGTAGCACTGACATCTGCTCTTGGAGCATACCTAAGAGAAGAGAGTCGTGGTGCTCACTCAAGAGAAGATTTTCCTCAGAGGGATGATGAGAACTGGTTAAAGAGAACTATTACATCATGGCCGGATGCAGATCAGACTATGCCTAGTGTAAGTTATGAAGAGATAAATGTCTCTAATATGGAGATGCCACCGGGCTTTCGCGGTTATGGGAAGGATCTTACTCATCATCATCCTATGACTAAAGTAAAACAAGATAGTGTAGATGCAACGAGGAAAAAGCTAGAAGAAGAGGGCTTAAACAGGTTTGAAATTCAAAATGCACTTATGCCGTTTATGGATAAACTACCTGAAAAATATCGAGGTATTAATGAAAGACTAGGAGAAAATGTATGAGAGACGAGAAAAAACCAAGGCTTTTAAAAATAAGCATCTTAAGGTTTGATCCGCATGATCCTGAGGATGTTCCACACATGGAAACATTTGAGGTTGAAGAGTCTGACGGGATGACTCTTTACATAGTCTTAAATGAGATAAGAGAGCATCATGACAACTCACTAAAATTTGACTTTGTATGTCGTGCAGGTATCTGTGGAAGCTGTTCTATGCTTGTAAATGGAAGACCGACTCTTGCATGTAGAACTCTTACCTCTAAACTTGGTGAGCATATTACTCTTGCTCCTCTTCCTCTTTTTGAGCTTATTGGAGACCTTTCTATCTACACAGGAAAATGGATGCGATATCTTAATGAGCATCTGGAAACTTGGATACACGATAAAGAGAAAGAAGTAGCGTTTGATAAGTTAGAAGAGAGAATGGAACCGGCATTAGCAGATGAGATCTATGAGCTTGATCGTTGTGTCGAGTGTGGATGTTGTGTAGCTGGATGTGGAACTATTCAGATGAGACCATCATTTACTGGGGCTGTAGGACTTAATAAAATAGCACGTTATCATTTAGACCCAAGAGATAAACGTAGTGATGAAGAGTATTATGAGCTTATAGGTGATGAAGATGGTATCTTTGGGTGTATGACACTTCTTGGATGCGAGGATGTATGTCCTAAAGATTTACCTCTTCAGAGTAAAATAGCATATCTAAGAAGAATGATGATTAAGACATCAATGAAAAATTAAGAATAGAAATTATAAAATATATATAAACAGATTAAATAATAGGGATATAGATGACTATAGCAGAGAGTAAAATTAAAAAATTTGAGAGTGGGAATTGTGAGCAGGATAAAGTTTTTTTCCAAGCGATGGAAGAGGTTATCTACTCTATTGCGCCTCTATTAGAATCAGATGACAGATACAAAAAACACGCAATTTTAGAAAGGCTTGTCGTTCCGGATAGAATTTTTAAATTTAAAGTGACTTGGATGGATGATAATCAAAATATTCAGGTAAATACAGGTTATAGAGTTCAGTTTAACAATGCCCTTGGACCATATAAAGGCGGACTTCGTTTTCATCCATCTGTAAATGAGGGAATACTTAAGTTTTTGGGTTTCGAGCAAATACTTARAAATGCACTTACAGGGTTACCTATTGGTGGTGGTAAAGGTGGAAGTGATTTCGACCCTAAGGGAAAAAGTGACTTTGAAGTTATGAAGTTTTGTTCAGCCTTTATGACTGAACTTCATAAATACATAGGACCTCGTATAGATATTCCTGCCGGAGATATAGGTGTTGGTGCTAGAGAGATAGGCTACTTGTTTGGAGAGTACAAAAAAATCACTTCATCATACGAAGGTGTATTAACTGGTAAACCTTTTATGTTTGGTGGTTCACTCATGAGACCTGAAGCGACAGGTTACGGTACTGTATACTTTACTGAGACTATGCTTGAAATGGAAGGACAAGAACCATTAAAAGGTAAGATATGTACTGTAAGTGGAGCTGGCAATGTAGCACTTCACGCTATAGAAAAGCTTTATCACATAGGAGCTATTCCTGTTACATGTAGTGATTCTAGAGGAACTATACATGACCCTAGGGGTGTAGATTTAGAACTTCTTAAAGAGTTGAAGTTAGAAAGAAGAGACTCTTTAGAAGAATATGTCGAGGCGCATCCTGAAGCTAAATATATACCTGTGTCAGAGTACCCTGATGATGGTCATGCAGTGTGGGATATTCCATGTTATGCAGCATTTCCTTGTGCAACGCAAAATGAGCTAAATGGCTTTGATTCTCAGAACTTGATTATGAACGGCTGTGTTAGTGTTAGTGAGGGTGCAAATATGCCTTCAACTCCAAAAGCTGTTAATGACTTTTTATCTCATAAAATATGCTTTGCTCCTGCAAAAGCTGCAAATGCCGGTGGTGTTGTAGTTAGTGAGTTTGAGATGGCTCAAAATGCATCTATGAGTAGATGGAGCTTTGAAGAGGTAGATGAAAAGTTGAAAATAATAATGCAACAAATTGCAAAACGAGTTGCTTTGACTGCTAAAGATTATGGAGTCGAAGGAAATTACGTAGATGGAGCAAATATTGCTGGATTTAAAAAAGTTGCAGATGCTATGATTGCTGAGGGCATCTAAGAGATAACAAGGAGTCTTTCATAAAAAAGTTACTTATAATTTTAATATTGGTTCTACCACTATTGGCTAAGTCTGGACCAGAGTATACCCCGTTTATCACTCAACAGCTTTCAATGATAAAGCAGATGAATGATAATAACGTAACTCAAGAGAAAATTATGCAGATTGCTATAGAGCAAGAAGTTTTGTATTCTAGAGCATTAGATGATATTCTAAAAAATAAAAACACATTTATTAACAAATCCAGAGTCTATGATTCTGAAATTTTTGCACTAGAAAAAATCATAAAACTAAACAAACGTTTAGGTAATAAATATGCGACTATTAGAGATGAGGTCTTAATAAAATCATATAAACTTTTAAATGCTCAAAATACAATGATTAGAAATATTCTTAGAGCATTAAACAAAATGAGCTTTGAAGAGTTTCAGGCTTATATGAGTGATATGTTTGTGAAAAATCAAGAGCATAATGCAAATTTAACTAATATAAATTATGAATCAATCTTGCAACTTAATGAACCATCAAGAACTCTAAAGCAGGCTAAGAAAAATATTAAAGATTACTATGCACTGTTGGAGTTAAATGCAGACACTCTTAAGTATCTATCTTTGTTTGAAAAGAAGATGTATAGGCTAAATAAATATTCAAATTATAATCTTGTAAACCCAGTGATTTCAATAAACAATACTGCTATAGCAAAATATATAAATTCAGTTATACGTCCATATGGCTTTGATGTTGTCAAAATTATTTTTATATTGCTTGTATTTGTGATTATATATCTGATTCGTAAATACATCTATAAAGAGATAGAAGCATATATCAAATCAGGAGAGTGCTTCGGAAAAGCTGGTGCTATAATGGTTGAAGGCTTTTGTAAACGATATATAAAAGAAGTAATAGGAGGGATTTA
>NVRL01000004.1 GCA_002732645.1 Sulfurimonas sp.
TTAAGTATATATACTTAATTAATTAGGGATTGTATGAAAATAATAGTAATCAAAAATAGTTCTCCAATAGGTAGACTCTCTGAAGATAAGGCAGGGATACATTTTAACTACTTTTTGGACATAGATAAGAACAGCTATGTTATAGGGCTTAAAGAAAAGAAAAACATATCAAACAATCTTTTCCCCATTTTTGAAAACCTACTTCCAGAACATGAACAGCTTGAGTTAATTAAGGCAAAGTACAAGATTAAAGGGCAAATTGAACCTTTATTACATCTAGATAATATTCATGGTAGTTTTGAATTCTATTCAGAAAAAGCCTTTGAAAACTTCATAAGTTCACCTGCTGAGATATTCTCCTTTAATGAGGCAAAAGAAGATATTCTTGAGCAAGATTATACATATCCCAATATATTAAATGACTATACGGTTGATATCAAAGATGAAAAAATATATCCAATAGGATTACATGGAAGCAAAGCGATAGGTATTAGTGGATTTCAATATAAATTTAGTATTTCAATAGATAAAGAATCAAAAGTTATCTCGCATAATGAAGATGAAGATGGAGCTTATATCATGAAGCCCTACAATAAAGATAATCTCATTTATAACTCTGATGACAAAGATGCCTATATTCCACATCTTTTAGTTAATGAGCATATCTTTATGACTTTAGCCAGAGACTTTGGTTTTAGTGTCCCTTATAACGGAATAATTAAACATAAAGAAGATTATCTTTATGTCATAAAAAGATTTGACAGATATCGTAATAGTAAAATAGATCATCATGAAATTCTTACACTAATAGGAAAAAAATCTTCACAAAAATATAAAGTAACTGTTCTTGAAGCAATGAAACAAGCTTCCCAATATCTTAATGAAAATGAAATATTAGAGATGTTCAAATTTTTTATTTTTTCTATTGTTATATCTCATGGAGATTTACATGCTAAGAACATATCTCTGATTTATAGYTCCAATGCACCTGAGGAAACAAATATGACTCTTGCTCCTTACTATGATATATCAACAATTAAAATTTACAAAGACACTTCTGATGATGATATTGGCATGATGCTAAAAAACAAGAAAAAAAACATAAAAAAGGAAGACTTAATTTGGCTTGCAAGTAAATTTAATATCCAAGAGAGAGTTGCAGATGATTGTATTAAGCAAATCGGATTTAGATTTATTAATGAATTTGAAAACTATATAGATAAACTACCTAGAGATATTAAAGCTTTAAAAATTATTACAAATAGATATGGATATAACAAGCCATTTGAAGAAATATTAAGAAAGTATTATTCACAAAGAGTATCGTATCTCAAAACACATTTAGATGTTTATACGGAATCTGTTAATAAAAATATCTGGGAATAGAACTTAAAATTCTAACCAAAAACCACTCCTTATTTGCTATAATCTTCTAAAACAATTAAGGCAAAACTATGGGCTCACAGTACAAAAGTTTAAAAGATTCAGACATAGAATTTATCAAGATTCAAAAGCTTTTTTATCTTGCTAGTGCATCTGATAAAGAGGTAAATCTTTCACCTAAGGGTTATGACTCCATCAGAATTTTAAACAACTCCACTTTAGTTTTTATGAACTATCCGGGAAGTGGAAACCGTACATATAGAGATGCTAAAGGTGATGGTGAGTTTACTCTGGTCTTTAACGCCTTTGAGGGAAAAGCAAAGATACTTAGACTTTTTTGTAAAGCTACTATCATAGATGCTGAGAATGAAAAGTTTGCTAAGTACTTGGAACTCTTTGGAGAAAAAGAGAGCCTTGTTAGAGACTTTTTTRAGTTTAGCATCTACGCTGTTGAGTCTAGTTGTGGAGAGTCGGTTCCTCTTATGGAGTACAAAGAAGATAGAAAATCTTTAAAAAACTGGGTTAAAAAGATGGATAAAAACAACAAACTTCAAGACTACAAAACAAATCATATAACTCCACCGGATTTAAAAAGTCTATGATGCAATAGACAGTGCTTAAAGCACTATCTATTTTAAGCTTGCAAGAGTGTAGCTAATGGTTCTTCTGTAATTACATTTGCTTCTGCGACCTCAACCTCCTCTTTTGTTTTTTTCTGCTCCTGCTCTTTTGCACGGGATGCAAAGTCTATCTGTGAAATATTTCCGCATGTGCCGTCTTCATTTAAAAAGAAGCTGCAGCTTTTCATCTCACCTAGAGTTTCATTCTTGCTTGTTTTGTAGGTAAACTCACTGGATGCTGAGTCTAAAAAGATAGCTCCGATGCCAACTTCTCCGAGTCCTACCAACTCTTTTTCATTTTCATCTCCATTTTTTAGCCAGATGCGGAGTTTATCAAAGATGCTGTCATTTTCATCTATCCAGTGGTTGCCATCTGTGTCATACTCGCTTAACTCTTCAAAGCCGTTTCCAGTAAGTGTTCCAAAGAGTTCACTTCCTTGGTTAATAACTCCATCCAAATTCTTGTCAAGTGCTAAAAAACCACTTCCACTTCCAAGAGTAGATATCTGATCTGATTTACCATCATTATCTAAATCAAAAAAGAATGTATCTGTACTTAAATCGGGAATATCTCCATCCAAGTTTATGACAAGAGGATCAAAAGCACTATAAATATCTATGTTATTTTCTATAACAAAGCTTCTGCTCATGGAAAAATTTAAGTTGATATCAAACTCACCTTTATCTGTTTTAATATGTCCCATAGTTGAGAAATCAAGTTTCTCATACTCTTCATAACGTTGAAAAAAAGAGAGGTGTGTATAGCCCAAAACTTCTTGCGGAGCTTCTTGTGATTCTTGTGGAGTTTGGTTCTGTTGTGTTCTGGAGGTGAGCATCTTAATGAGATTTTGAATAATCCCGTCTAGAGTTTTTGCTCTGTTTGTAAAGTATGAACCTATCTCATCTTGAGATTTAGCTTCATTTATATTTTGTATTTTCTCAGTAACTTCCTTGCTGACTGGAATACCTGTAAAGAATGTAGAAAAACTCATCTGAGTCTCTATCTCTACTCTTCTTAAAACGTGTTGTGATTGCATCGCAATCTCATGTGATTCTATTTTCATAGCATAGCCTTTACTCTGGCCTTATTCCGTCCTTGATTGCCTTAATTTAGGGAATATCCTTCACCCGTTTAAATATTAGAGCAAGTAGAGTACCCATTCCTATCTGTATTTCCTAAAAATATAACTAAATTAAGTAATAATTATATTTACTTTCGTTAGCATTGGTGTTTAAGTTTCGGAGAGAAAATGACAACATTGACAAAAAGAACGTTTATAATGATTTTTCTTCTACTATTATCTACTGCACTCCTGAGCAATGAAAAAAGAGTTATAAAATTTGCTCCACTCCCTACAAAAAAAGCCTCTAAGAATATAGAAGATTTTCTACCTATAAACTCATATCTAAAAGAAAAACTCCCTATTGAAATCAAATACGTATACAAAAAAGATTATCAAGATATATTAAACGGTTTTAAAGACGGTACTATAGATATGGCGTACCTTGGACCTCTTCCCTTAATCTCTCTAAAAAAAGAGTATATGTTTGTTAGAYCACTTATTACTTTTAAGCAAAAGAGCGGTTCCAGTAAATACAGATGTGTACTGGCAAAGTTTAAAAATGACAAGTTTGACAAGAAAAAGCAGGTAAAGATAGCACTTACGCAACCACTCTCAACTTGTGGATATCTTATGACAAATATCTTACTTAAAGACAATTTTAGCATCGAGCTTAAAAAGCAAAAATATGACTACACTATGTCTCATACAAATGCTCTTATCTCTGTTGTAAAAGGAGAGTTTCTAATTGCAGGTGCCAAAGAGAGCATCGCAAAAAAGTATGAGTCTTTAGGTATAGAGATAATCGCTAAAAGTAAACTTCTTCCAGGTTTCTCTCTTGTAGTAAACACTCAAACACTCTCCAAAGAGCAAATAAGAGAGATAGAAGAGACCCTCCTTGAACTTCCACAGGAGAAATACAAAAGCTGGAAAGGCATAACTGAAAACGGTATAGAAAAAGCAAATATAGAGGACTATGATGAGCTAAATGTAGACTTCTATATTCCTAAAAAAGGAAATATCTGATGAGGGTAAAGATCTCTATTGCATTTATCTTTGTAGCAATACTAACAGCAGTATTTTATAGATATATGCAAATATCTAAAGACGAGGTTATACAAAATGTAGCAAATAAAACTCTAGAGGCTATGAAAGTAGCTAACAAATCAATTCTAGACACTTATATGTTAGTAGCTGAGAAAAACTTTTACGATATCATGAAAAATAAAAAAGCTTTAGAAATTCTAAAAGAGTTCAAAAATGCCAATGAAGATAAAAAAGCAGTTCTTAGAGGCGAGTTTTTTAGACTTCTTTATAAGGAGTATAATTTTCTTCTAAAGCAGAGTATCCGCCAGTTTCACTTTCATACACATGATGCTAAAAGTCTACTAAGATTTCACCTTCCTTATAAAAATGGTGACTCTCTAAAAGACGTTAGAACTTCTATCAGAGTTGCAAACTCTGAGTTAAAAATAATGGTCGGTTTTGAAGGTGGAAAAGTACTTCCAGGTTATAGGTATGTTTTYCCAATAGTTGACAATGGAGAGCATCTCGGTAGTGTTGAGTTCTCTGTATCTTTTGAAGGAATAGAGCAAAAACTCCAAAAAATACTTCCATTTTATGCTCATAAAATTATTTTAGAAAAAGCGGTTAGTCATGATAAAGTTTTCAAAGAGCATAGAAACTTTTTCGTACAATCACTTTTTAGTGAAGATTATTATCTAGAAAATCAAGAGATTTCAAAAGTAACAAGAAAGACAAGGGATGATGCTTTTGTAAAAAAACTTACACACCTAGCAAAAGATAGCAAAGACTTTTTACTAAGACTCAGTGCAAAAAAGAGTTTCACTGTCCCTATCATAAATAAAGACAAAGGTTATGTAGTTACTTTTTTAGCTCTTAAAGATATAGATGAAAAAAATGCTGGATATGTTGTCTCTTTTACAAACCTTCAAGAGATGGTTGACATACAAATAAGATATCAAGACTTTAGTTTTGGTGTATTTTTCGGTGCTCTTCTGCTCTTTTTTCTAATAGTAGCTGTGATAGTTCAAATACAAAGAGTTNAAAAATGAATCTTTAAAACTACAAAAGTTTATAGATATTCAAAATTCTAWAGTTGTTTTGACAAATGGACAAGAGTTCAAGTTTGCAAACAAAAAGTTTTTTGACTTTTTCAAATATGCAGATATGGAAGACTTTTTACTTAAACACAATTGTATATGTGAACTTTTTGTACGAAATAATGGCTTCTTCAGCTTAGCAGATGTAAAAGAAGATGAAGCTCACTGGATAGAGAGTTTACTAAACCTCTCTGGAAGAAATAGAATAGTCTCTATGCTTGACAAAACGTCAACACCTCATGCCTTTACAGTATCCATTAATAGATATGATGATAATAACTACATCATCAATTTTAGCGATATAAGTGATGCCATGACTGAAAAACTTCAACTTCAAAAACAGATAGTTAGAGATCAGTTAACAAAAGCTTACAATAGAGTTTATTTCGAGAAAACAATTGATTCTCTTGTAGCTGCCAATGTTTCCCAAAACAAAAATACCGGAATTATCTTTTTTGATATTGACCATTTTAAAGATGTAAATGACACTTATGGACATAAAGCCGGTGATGATGTCTTAAAAATGATTGTAAATCTTGTAAAAAGAAATGTTCGTAGTGATGATAAGCTCATACGTTGGGGTGGAGAAGAGTTTCTTATCTTGCTTCCGGCAAACTCTATCGATGAAGTATATAAAGAAGCAGAGAATCTGAGAAAGATTATAGAGCAGTATCAGTTTGACATAGTCAAGCATCTGACATGTAGTTTTGGACTATCCTTGCATGAAGAGACTGCTGACATTCATGAAAGTGTAAAAAAGGCTGATGACAAACTCTATGAAGCTAAGAAAAATGGTCGTAACAGAGTTGTTTTTAGCTTCATATAAAATCTAATTTACAATAGACTCTTCAAAATATCTATCAACATTCATATAGGTCTTACCTGTATGATCTTTAAATATCAAGTTACTTTTATCTAGTTGGGAGATCTTTCTAACTCCCATGATTGCAAGTAGATTACGGATACCACTTAATAACTGTTCATGATACGAAGCTACATGTTTAGCTTTTTGTTCTGTTAAAAATGACGCTCTTCTTTTCTTGTCTTGAGTTGCAAGTCCAACGGGGCAGTGTCTTCCATGTGCACCGGAACATTCCCTAGCTCTTATGCACCCAGCACTCATCATAAATGCTCTCGCAATTGCAACATAATCAGCACCAACTCCAAATAAAACTACTGCATCGTCTGGAGTAAGGACTTTTTCACTAGCAATAAGCTTTACGCTATCTCTAACACCAACTTTTCTAAGAGAGGTATCGGCTATATAGAGTGCTTTTACCGCTATCATACCAACCGTCATCATCATCTCTAGTGGTGCAGCACCGCTTCCCCCATCAGCGCCATCTATAGTTATAAAATCTGGATAAGCATCTGAGCCTTCATCAAGACGTTTTTTAATCAGATTTGCATACTCATCGAAAGAGTCTTTTGAGGAAATAACTATCTTTACTCCAACCGGCTTTTGCGAAAGCTCTTTTAGCATCCCCATAAAATCAAATAACTCTTCTAAAGTCTTAGCAAATGGAAACTGATTTGGACTAAAGATATCTTTATGTGCCTCAACTCCACGGTAATAAGCAATGGCATGACTAACTTTATCAGCGAGCAGCTTACCACCTGTCTGTTTTGCACCCTGAGCCATTTTTATTTCTGTCATCTTTGCAAATGACATAGTCTTTTTGTAGCGATCTTCATCAAAATTCCCGTGTTTGTCTCTTACTCCAAAAAGACCACTTCCCATTTGAAAAATAATATCCGGAATATCAGAAGGAACTTCTTTTGGAAAGACTTCAAGAGGAGCATTCCAGTTAACACGATAACAGACAAGAGCTTCTTTATCAAAAAGATAACTCTCTGCATCTATAGTATCCACGACCATATGTTTGTAAACTCTCCCCGCAGCAGCTCTATTTACTACGATGCTTATAAGTTTGTAAACACTTTTGGCAAAAATAGTCCCCTCTTTTGTATCTAAATAAGCATCATCATCTCGGTTATATCGATGAGTATATAAGAAGTTTGAAGTCAAACTCCCCTCTCCTGTATTTATGGGAAACTTACCAAGATATGCACCCTTTGCAAAGGCACGAGTAGCTTCTGGGGAGATTGCTCCATCACTCATAGCGCTCCGTCCAAGGACGGAACTACTCTTAAAAGGATGTGGGGAGTTTTCTCCAAAAGTTATACTAAAATCATCACTGACATCAGAAGTATTTAAAACACAGTTGACATTTTTAAATGAAAGTCTTGCTGTCTTTTGTGGTTGACCTGGAGAAAATGACGCGAATGTTGGTCTTCCCTCTGCGGCATCATAAACCCATCTTACCTTATCAAAAGATTCATAAAACTTTTCATCTCCAAAGTACTGACGCATAGGATCGCGAAGCATATAAAAAAGATACCGCAAACGTCCTATAAGCGGATAGTTAATAAGTAGTTGGTTCTCTCTTTGAATGAACTTGTCATATATAAAAAGAACAATAGCTAAGACTAGAAATACTACCATAGATGCTTTTAGCAAAAATATTAGTATAGGAAAGTCATAAGTCCCTAACTTATTTGTAAAAGCTCGTAGCGCTTCCATCTAGTTAGTTTTTCTCACCAAAAATAAATCTGTCAAGTGAGAACTTACCAGCTCCATGTGCAATAAAACCTATTAGAAATATCATATAGTATAGTGGTATTTCAAAACCATTATCACCTGCTGAAAACCCATGTGGAAGGTGGACTGTAATAATTGCAACTATCATAACTACGATAAGTGGAATAGAGATGAGCCGCGTTAAAAGTCCAAGCGTTAGAAGTATAACACCTGCTATTTCTGTACTTGCTGCCATATACGCATTAAGGAGTGGAAAAGGTATACCCATAGAACCAAACCACTCAGCTACAGAATTCATATCTGCCCACTTATTCATAGCCGGTGTATAAAAACCGTAAGCAATTACCAATCTCGCTAAAAGTAACGATACTGATTTTAGATATTCACTCAAACGAGTGAATTCTAAGTAGAATTTTTTAATGTTCATAATAGACTCCTTTATTTATATATGCCTATTCTAGCACATTATTATATAACGGTATGTAATAAATGTCACATAACTAATATAGCCCTTTATGATATACTGCTCTATTAATTATTATTATAAGTAAAAGGGTTGATGTGAAGAACTTAAACCTATACTACAAAATAGGCATTTCAGCAGGGGTTGTTCAAAGGGCTCTTAAAGTCACTCTTGTTGTTGGCATCATACTAAACCTAATAAACCAAGGTGAGGTTCTCATACAACTAGACTTTGCAAGTATTAATTTGACAAAATTTTTTCTTACCTTTTTAGTTCCATATAGTGTTACAACCTACACAGCAGTTGCATTAAAACTTGAATTTCAGATAGGAACAAAAGCAACTGTAGATGCTGACTTAGTTTGTAAAGGATGTGGGGAGAGAATTCATGTTAAAGAGAACGAAGTAATACCTGAATCTCATATATGTGGAGTTAACACTCACTGGAAGCTAGTATAAAATAAGATTAAAACTCTAAAAAGAGTTTTAATCTCTGGATATACTATTTAGAACCACATTTTCCTGCGCCACATTTCATTGGAGCTTTTGCTTTTGCTTTACCACATTGGCAATTATCACCACATTTACAATCTGGACCACATAAACAGTCTTTGTTACCACAATTTTGACCAGCTTTCATCTCACCACATTGGCAGTTATCAGCACATTTACACTCAGGACCACATTGGCAATTTGGTTTTTCACAACTTTTTGCTGCTTTATCCATTTTACAATTTGGTTTATCACAACTTTTTGCTGCTTTATCCATCATAGCACTTCCACATTTACCAGCACCACACTTCATTGCAGCGCTTGCATTTGTAGCACTAAGACCTAAGAATAAAACTGCACCTAAAAGAAGTGCTACCAAGTTAAGTTTTTTCATTTGAAACCTTTTAGAATAATTTGAAGACAATTGTAGCACAATTGTAAATAATATTTATATAAAATCTACTATTTGTATCTAGATACTAGGGTTTATCATTTGAGAGGATGAGCTTAAAACTCTAAAAAGAGTTTTAATGACTCTTTTTACTATTTAGAACCGCACTTAGTGGATTTCTTCATATCAGAACCACACTTCGTAGATTTTTTTGGAGCAACTTTATCACTTCCACACTTACCAGCACCACACTTCATTGTACCGCCACATTTTGTAGAAGCCTTCTTCTCTGCTCCACATTTTTTATCACCACCACATTTTGTAGCAGGTTTTTTCATGGAACTTCCACATTTACCAGCTCCACATTTCATAGCTTCTGCACTTGCTGTTGTAGCCCCTAAACTAAGAAATAACAATGCACCAAAAAGAAGTGCTGCCAAGTTAAATTTTTTCATTTGGAATCCTTTGAATTTAATCAAAACTATTGTAACACAAATATAAATAATATTTATGTAACATATGTTACATAACTTTAATATTTAAGTATAAACTAACATATTTCTATTTGAAGTCTTGATAACTTAACCATACCATTTTTCTCAAAACCTTTTAGTATTCTACTTATCACTTCACGAGAAGTTCCAAGTATATCTCCCAACTCTTCATGGGATATTCGAATTTTTTCATTATCTTGAGACTGTAGCCAATGCAAAAGACGAGTATCAAGTGATGAAAACCTTACCTCTTCAATCATAGATGCCATGGAATCCAGACGTTTTGCGTATTGGTCAAACACATAACGCTGGAATTCTTTATCTTCTATAAATAGCCTTGCTATAAGCTCAGCAGGGATATCATAACCCTCTAACTCTGTCTCAGCTATAGCAGTACCAACAGCCGGAGCACTATTGTATGAACTTGTAAAATTCACATTACACTGCTCACCCTGTTCAAAATAGTATAAGAGTACACTCTGTCCATTTTCATGCTGACGAACAACGCGAACACGTCCCTTTGTTAAAAACAAAATGTTCCTGCAGATATCACCCTGTGCGTAAAGTTGTATTCCTGAAGGTACTTTTAGAAATGTTGCAGCAACTAAAAGTTCCTCTTGACTCTCTTTTTTTAACTTGTCAAAAAAACCAAATTCTTTCACGAAATCATCCTTTAGATAGCATTTGTCTTCAATATATCCAAAAATAAAAGGATATTAATGTATAATAATACTATAAATAAATTAGAGGCTTTATTATTATTATTTCAAATACTCAAACACTCTTAAAAAATTTAAGACCCCAGTAAAATGAAACTGGTACATAAACTACTTTTAGGATATTTTTTAATAATTACCATTATTGGTACATTCTCTACTATTATACTTATGCACACTGTTGATGAGAGTTCAACAAATCTAAATGTATATAGAGAAAGAGAAATAACCTCTTTTGTAAAAGTTTTAAATGCAAATATAATAGATGGGAAAAATTTAAAAAATACAAAAGAGATTCAAGAACTATTTGAGTCTACTATAAATAGACTACCTCACATAAAAAGACTTACACTTCATAAGCAAGATAAAAAAACATCTCAATATACACACATAGCTAGTACAGATAAAGATGTTCTTCATACTCCTTCGCATAGAGAGGATATAGATGCCATTATAAAAAATGAAACCACTATTTTATATGAAATTGGAAAAGATGGTGAGAGATGGATAGACATAACATATCCTATTACTAACAAAAATGCTAAAGCCATAGCAGCACTCGGTGCCGCAGTCTCTCTTTCAGAATCTGATGAAATACTAAATAAGGCTATAGAACTTATGAAAGATGAGGCGCTAGATAGTGTTTTCATGGCTATCTTGCTCTCTATTGTACTTTCATTAATATTTGGTCTTATTATTGTCAGAAAAATTGTATCTCCAATCGAAAAACTTAAAACAGCAGTTAGTTCTTTTTCAAAAAAAGAGTTGACTCACAATATAGAAGTTCACTCAAATGATGAAATAGGTAAGCTCTCTCACGCTTTTAACACAATGGCTTTTGAGCTTAATATGCTTTATACTTCGATGGAAGAACAGATAGATGCAAAGACTAAAGAGCTTGAAACTCAATTTTTAACAGACTCCTTGACCGGTATGCCAAATAGACAAGCACTTTTTAAAGAGATTAAAAGACTTGATGAGTTTCACATAGCTATTTTAGATATTTCATCATTTAAAGATATAAATGACTCTTACGGTGTTGATATAGGAAATAGAGTTTTACAGATGCTAAGTAAAAAAATAAAAATATTTCTTCATGACTCTCCTGTAAACATGTTCCGTTTAGGAGCTGATGAAGTAGCTCTTATAAACCCTATGATACTCGATGAGCATGAGTTTAAAGAGTCTATAAAATATCTCATTAAAAGTATAGAGCATGATACTCTATATTTTGAAGAAGAAGATATAGAGATAAATATTTCACTTCATGCCGGTATATCTTTTGAACATAATCACTCCATTGAAAAAGCAAATATTGCGCTTGTAAATGCTAAAAAAGAACATGTTGATCTTGTAATTTTTGATAAAAAAATAGATAGTGAGAATAGACAAGTTCAAAATCTTGAAACTATTATAAAAATCAAAAATGCGATTGAAAACTTTGATTTTATCTCTTACTATCAACCTATTGTAGATAAAGACAAAAAAATAATTAAGTATGAATCTCTAGTCAGAATGAAAGATAATAAAGAAATATTATCTCCATACTTCTTTCTAGATATTGCGAAAAAGACTAAATACTATCAACATATTACAAGAACAATGATATCTCAATCCTTTAAAGAGTTTGAAGATAGAGATACATCTTTTTCAATAAATATTGAAGCAGATGACATAATTAATAAAGACACTCTAAACTTTATAAAAAAACATCTTGAAGAGTTTAAAAATCCAGAGAGAGTTATATTTGAGTTAGTTGAGAGTCAAGATGTTCACGATTTACCTAACATCWAAGAGTTTATCAATTTTGTTAAAAATCATGGAGCAAAGATTGCTATTGATGACTTCGGGACTGGATACTCAAACTTTTCATATCTAATGGRTTTAGAGCCTGACTATCTAAAAATAGACGGCTCTTTGATTAAAAATATAGACATAGATATCAAGTCATATAATATTGTAAAAACATTGATTAACTTTGCACACAATCTTGGTATATTGGTAATTGCAGAATATATACACTCAAAAGAAGTTCTAGCAGTATGTGAAGAACTTGGGGTAGATGAGTTTCAAGGTTATCTGTTTGGTGAACCATCTTTAAAACTTAAAGATTAGTTTTACCTCTTATCCCAGCCTATCATACCCCACTCTTGTAAATCTTTTTGAAGAGTATTCATACTTCTCTTCATTTTCCCTTCTTTATGACAAGCGTAACAAGCATTAGTCTCTTTTGGCATCTTATATGAAAGAGTCTCTTTTGGTGTTGTAAATCCAAACATATGAGTCCTAACTGTTATAGGTGACTTGCCAGTATGTTTACCGACTTTAGGCATATGACACTCAACACATAGAGATCCTTTTGAGTTAGCTTTGTGATGTGTATGCTTCTCGATGCTATTTTGGTGTGGTCCTATAACTGATCCAAAAGAGTGACACTTCATACATAGCTCATTTCCTGTATTTGATTCTGCTGTAGGCTCTAGCGTATGTGGWTTATGACAATTTATACAAGTAACACCGTGTCTTCCTTTCATAGAGTGAACAAATTCATTTCCTTGCATACGGTTTTTTTTACCCATACCGTTTGCATAGAACTCTTTAGTCTCTTGTCCCATAACAAATGGCGCTACAAGTTTATAATCACTCAAAGGTTTACCGGCCTCATAACCAAAAGGATAATCTCTTGCATCTCCATAGATCTCACTCATGTTTTGATCTTTCAAACGGTTATCTCTATTTCTCATATGACACTGTAAACAAACTTCATTTTGTCTAACTGGGTCACTAAGAGATGCCAAGTAAACTTTAGACTTCGGATTTTTAATATGCTTAGATGCTGGACCGTGACAAGACTCACATGCTATACCTTCATCTACTCTTATCTCTTTTGACATAAACCCTGTAAAGTGACATCCATCACAAGCTCTAGAAGTTGGAAGTTCGTCATTATCATGAGGATATGCATCTTTATACCAATACTTCCATGGTTTAAAGCTTTGCCATTTTTTTGTTTGAACATTCCACTGATAGTTTCCTAAAACATAGTCCTCAGTGCCGTTGATATCTTTTCGCATCATAAAACGTTGTTTAAACTTTCCACCAACAGTATAAACTGCATCTTTAAGGGCAAAGTTAGCATCACGAGGAAGTGTAGAAAAATCAGCCACTACTGCAATTGGATTTGCTTTAGGATCTTGTATCATTTTTGGATGACGTGAATGACTCCAAGATTTATGATTATCTTCATGGCACTCTACGCATTTGTCCGCTCCAACAAAATGCGCCTCTTTTTGATCATCTATTTGAAGATCAACTTCAGTTCCTACACGTTCTTTTGTTAACTGTTTATAAAACGGTAATACTTTTGAAGCTTCTTCATAAATAAAATACCCACCGACAAATATAACTACCCCAACTACAAATGCTAAAATCTTTTTCAATCTATCTCCCCAGACTAGAATACGAACTGCAAGCCACTATATCCAATAGTGCCCCTTTTTTCTTCATAAGTTATCTCTTTACCCACAGATATCATAAAACCTACACGTTCATGAAACTGATACATGTACCCAATATTCCCTAATACAAAGAACTGTTTTTGATGCTCTTTACCTTCCATAAATATTTCCAAATAATATGTATGTTTATTATTTTTATATTTCACGTATGATCCAAATTCCAAATGCTCTCCACTATGATTGGGATGATACACATAAGTTAAATCTACAATAAAGTCCAACTTTTCACTTAAAGCAAAATTCATAGGAACAGTGAGCTCGTAAGTCTCACCCTCGTTAAATATAGAATCAATAGGGTAAGATTTATATTTTGGATATAGAGCTATTGCAAAAAAATCATCTTCATAAAAAAGCCATTTTATTGCTACTTCAAAAGAGTCAAAACCATCTTGTGAATCAGAACTGACATATGCACTCTCTAAAGTTAGCTGAACATTTTTCATAATTCCATAGTTAGCATCTAAGATAGGCGCACGAACTAAATCATTCTCTTTATACTCCCCTTCAACAGCTACATTTATCTCAAACTCACCTAAAGAGGGTACAAAAGGATCGCTTGATTTCATAGGTGGTCCGGCAAATAATGATATAGAAAATAGAAATAATAATAATAAAGCTTTCAATCTAACTGACTCCCTATTTTTATACTAGTTTATTGTTATTGTTTTGTTATAAAATATATTAGATTATATTATTTAATCTCTTAATATCAAATATAACAACCTAACTTACTAACTTATCAATTTGTTTTAGATACACTTTTAGCAGTTTTAAATAAAGGTACTTAAAATGAAACCAAGAGTCTTACTTGTGCATGGTTGGGGAGGAAGTGATTATCCTCATTGGCAAAGCTGGTTAGCTGCTGAAATTGCTAAAGATTATGGTTGTGTCAGTTTTTTAAAACTATCAAACTTTGAATTTCCAAATATAGATAAATGGAAAGAAGAACTTTTAAAAGAACTAGACAGTTTTAATCCTACTATAGTTATTTGTCACTCTCTTGCAAATACTCTTTGGTTTCATCTGTGTAATGAAGAGAAAATAGCTGATGTAGAGAAACTGTTTTTGGTTGCACCTCCAAGTTTAAAAGATGTTATAGAGGAAGTAAAGGATTTTTTTCCTGTTTATGCACCAAAAGATCTTCATGCTAAAGAAGCACTAATAGTTTGCTCTACAAATGACCCTTATATGAAGCTTGAAGAAGTAAAAGCACTGCAACAAGAGTTGGGTGTAGATATGGAAATTTTAGAGGGTGCAGGACATATAARTGCCGATAGTGGTTTTGGACCTTGGCCTTGGATGCTAGATAAGCTAAAATAGATATAATATAAATTAAATAAAAAGGGATTACCACTAATGAACGATACAGTAGAAGAATTAGAATCAGAGCTACAAGAAGTTTTACTAAATATAGATAATATCGCTGCAAAAGTTGTAAAAAAAGAGTTAGATGCTTACGAAGGTTTTATGGAGTCTGAGAAATGGAAAAACAGAGTTGTTGAAATTGGTTATGCCTTAAAAGAAAAAGGTATAGATATTACTACAAGAACTGAGTAAATATTTTTGTGCTATAATTAACCCATATACAGTAAAGGAGTTGTTATGAATGTAACTCAGTATACGTTTCAATCACCTTACTCTAGCCCGGTTCAAGTCGGAAGACCTACCCCTGGTTCAAAGCAAGAAACTTCGGCACAACCAGATACTTCTGGGCTTATTAAAAGTACGAACACATCTCTTAGTGATGCCAAAAGTTTTCAAGCTACACAAACTCAAGAAGTTAAACCTACAGTTGACTCYGGTAGTACTTTAGACATATATGCCTAAGCCGACACTTTACTTTCTCAGATCTTCTGAACAAAAAATCGCAACAGATATGCTTTGCTACTCGATGCGATTAGATGAGATAAATAAATCCTTATCCGACTTCCCTGCACTAAATATTTATGAAAAATTTTATGGTCTAACTACTAAAGATTTAGGTCTTTATTCACTAGTAGACAGCAAAATAGCTGGAGCTGTTTGGATACGCCTTTTGAGAGCTGAGCAAAACGCTATGGGTTATGTAGATGCAAATACCCCTATACTAAATATAGCAGTCATTCCAGAGCTTAGAGGCAAAGGTATCGGCTTTGCTATGCTTGATCAATTTTTGCAAGAGGCCGCTGTAGTTTTCTCTCAAATAAGTGTGAGTATTTTACAAGATTCTCAAGCAGTAAAACTCTTTGAAAAATTTGGCTTTACTAAAATAGAAGCTTCTGAGGGCAAAAGCCCTGTTGATGGAAGCCCTGTCTTTACAATGCTAAAAAAACTAGAACAAAAAGAACTCATCAGACCTACTGACGGATATGATCCAAGAAGGTGGATGGACTAACCAAAGGAATATTTTTTGCTTGTATTTATGTAAATATGAGTAAAAGGTATAACTATGGAAACTTCAGCGTCTTATCAAAGTTACATTTCCTCTATGCAAAACTATCAGACTACAGAGGGTCGAAAAAACTATCAAGAACCATTTTCCAAACAATTTGAAGATATATATAACCAAGCTCAAACAGCAGACATAAACCTTAAAAATGCAAAAGACTTTTTAGAAGAGCTTTCATCTACAGAGCTTCAAACACTACAAAAGTACTCTGGACTTGCCGAAGCTATTGACGTAGATGCTATAAGCACAGAAGGTGCATATAACCTGCTTATGCATGATAACGAGCAATATGACTTTAACAACGACGGTGTAGCTGAAGTCGGGATTAGTAAACATATGTTGCCAGTTCCAACAACTATGCCTGTAGATGTTAGAAATGCTTACATAGAAGCGATGAACAGCTTAGATGATAAAGATAAACTGATGTCTATGATGCTGACATTTGACATGTCACGTATAGAGTCTCATATCAACGGAACTCCTTATACCCCTAAAACTATCGATTATACCTATCTAAACTCTAGAGTTGATAGCATATTAAATCCAAAACCTCCGGCATTTACTTCACAGGAAACAAAAGAGAGCATCCGTACTTTTTGGGAAGCATTTGAAGCTTCATACACTGGTGACAAAACAAAAACTGAGGAGAGTGAAGAAGATAGCGCTGTTGCTAAGTTTCTACATGATCTTCTTACTAAAGGTGCTGCAAAGTTTTTGGCTGACTTCAACATGGAAAAGATTCAAGCTAAGATAGACGAGTATAGAAAAAAACTCATAGAAAAGATGGGTGACTCTCCCCAAGCGATGCAAGAGATAGAAAGAATGGTGGCTGATTTTACAAAACAGTTGATGGAAGAACTTCAAGCTAGTTTAGACAGCTCGGAAGAAGACAAACCAGGCAGTATAGATGCCATCATCAAGTCTATTTTAAAAATGAAAGATGATACTTCGGCTAAACCATTAGAAGAGTTGCTTTCTTCTTAATCCCTTARATATCTAAATCGTCGAAAAACTCATCTGCACTTAGCGGCTTATTGCTCTCATCTTCCATAGGTTTTTGCTGTAAACTTAGCTCTTGATATGCAAGATACATATCGAGAGCTTCAGTTAACATTTTTTGTTTATCTTTACCTATCTCTACAGATAAAGTATCTAACTCTTTTGAGAGTTCTACGGGTATATCAAAAGTTATTGATTCTACTTTTTCATTCATAATTAATTCTTTATTTTTTTGATTGTGTAATTATAGCCATCTTCGCATTATTGCTGTATAATTTCAAAAACAAAACTAAAGGCTTCTCTCATGGCAAAGCATCCAACACTCTTAGAACAATTCCGCTCTTTTTACTTTCAAAACAACCCCCAAGATATGGAACAAGCCATAAAGTACTTTTCCGTATTTGGTGGAATGAGCTGGAATGTTGATATGGATGTGCCACTAGACGAGCTTATAGAGAGTAAAGTTTTAAATAACTACAGATATATTCACGCTGATATAACAAAGATKRSKKAMMSWRAYMGWSAMKCYSAMCTGSNNTTNCTMRGYGGYAWSGMYAKGNGNGARAYSRYMRAACTCATTCTGCTCTAAAAAAAGCCCGCATCTCAAGATCTGATGGTGAGTATGCAATGGAAAACCTTTTTGAACGTGGTATGCTAGAAGCAGAATATTCACTAGAATCTCCACCAAACTCTGATGACAAGATAGATGAAAAGCTAAACTTCACTGCACCATTTATGCGTTTTTGGTTCTCTTTTGTATCTCCTTTTTTCAAGGGCATCAGAGATGGAGACTACAAAGAAGCTCAAGAGAGATTTATCAACCGTGAACAAGAGTTTTCTGAGCTAATCTTTACAAAACTAGCAATGGAAGTTATGAAGAAAAGTTTTAAAGAGGACCCTATTACAGAGATAGGAAGCTACTGGSATAGAAATACTGAGATAGATATCTTAGCAAAAACAAAGTCTGGTAAAATCATTGCCGGCATCTGTAAAAACTCTAAATCTAAAGCAAATAAAACTGAACTCACAAAACTAAAAGAACAATGCGAGAAGGCTGAACTAACTGTTGACATTAAAGTTGTCATCTCAAAGAATGGTTTCTCAAACGAGCTTAAAAACTTAAAAGGTGCAGACTTGAGATTATTTGCTCTTAAAAACTTTAAAAGTCTAGTTGAAGACCTATATGAGGAAGACTTCATAGAGTGTACTGGAAAGAGATATTAATAACATGAAAAAAAAAGTTGCTTACCAAGGTGTAAAAGGTGCCTACTCTCACCTAGCATGTTACAATCAATTTCCAGACTATGAAGCTATCGCTTGTAAATCTTTTGATGAGACTATGTATCTTGTTGAAGAAGATGAAGCTGATGTAGCGATGATTCCTATGGARAACTCAACGGCGGGTAGAGTTGAAGAGAYATACAGACTCATACCGAAGATGAAACTACACATCATAAATGAGTATTATCAGCCTGTAAACCATTGTCTACTTGCGCTTCCCGGATCAAAGTTAGAAGATATCAAAAGTGTATCATCTCACCCTCAAGCTCTAGCTCAGTGTAAGACTCACATAGAAAAGTATAAGCTAGATGCTAAAGCCAAGTTTGATACAGCAGGTTCTGCAGAAGAACTTATTAATATGCAGGATAAAACTCACTCTGCTATAGCATCTAGTTTAGCAGCAGAGATTTATGACTTAGAGATTTTAGAAGAAGAGTTTCAAGATATTAAGAACAACACGACTCGTTTTCTTGTTCTCTCTAAAGAGCATATCGTTCCTGAGTTTTGTGAAAATGAAAAGTATATTACTTCTATCATTTTTGAAGTAAGAAATATACCTGCAGCACTCTATAAAGTACTTGGCGGTTTTGCGACTAACAGCGTAAACATCATAAAAATAGAGAGCTACTCTGGCAGTGGAACTCTAACTCTCTCTCAGTTTCACATAGACATAGATGGGCATCCAGATGAAGCAAATGTAAAACTTGCACTTGAAGAGTTAGCCTACTTTGCCAACACAGTAAAGATGCTCGGAACTTATATACCTCACGCTATGAGAGGTAGCCTTCTCTAGTCATAAAAAATTATGCTCAAGCTTATGGGCATAATTTAACCCACATACGTCAAGATTTGTAACGAACATTTTAGGTACACTTATTCAAAGTGAAAGAAAATGACAGAAGAAAAATTCATACATGATAGTAAAACTGTTTTAAAGTTTATTCAATGCTACTGCGATAGTGAGCATTTTAAAAAGAGTAAAAATAAAGACTCTATCAAACTCCACTACGATAATAAAGATTTACGCGAAGAGATACCCTACGACCTGTGCAAAAAATGTGAAGAGACTCTTTACTACTCATATATCAAACTTCAAGAATGCTTCCACGATGACAAACCAAGCTGTAGAAAATGCCCAAAACCATGTTATGACAAAGAAGAGTGGAAACTCTTAGCAAAAATCATGAGATATAGCGGTTTGAGACTAGGCATCCTTAAAATAAGAAAAAAACTCTTTGGTCGATTTAGGAAGAGTGCTTAAAACGTTCTTTGTCTAAATAGAGTTAAAATATGTATATTATTCTCAATAATTTTAAATACGATAGTATATTTTTTATAGATTAAATCTCTTGTGTCTTCATCATCAACATAATAACTTTTTCGACAACGATACGGCATCTCATCCAACGAGTTTATGTTTTTTTGAAGTTCTTAAATAAATTTCTTTGCTTTATTTGGTGAGTCTTGTGTAGATATATAATTATAAATATTTTGAAGGTCTGAAAAAGCTTCAGGTTCAACAATAATATTATATTTCATTTATGATTTTAATACTTTGTTTATGGCTTGATCTAGCAAGATGCCATCATCATTTGGAATATTATTTAAAGCTTTTTCAACTTTTAGTTTTGCTTCTTCAAAAGATACAGAGGGGTATTCTTTATCACTCATTACCTCTACTTTATCTTTTGGCAATATATCGAGTAATCCCATGAACTTATCAAAAATACTATCATCTATATTTAGTTTTACTGTATGCATGAAAATCTCCTTATTTATGAATTATAACTAATCTAGCATAAAAAATTTCTAGTTATAAAATTTTACTTGAAAAAAATGCTTAAAACACTAAAGTATAAAAAACACTACGACCACTTCCGTGACTCTGCATAACACCTTTTTCAACTAAGTCAGATAAATCTCTACTTGATGTTAGTCTAGTAGCTTTTGTAATAGAGAGATATTTACTTACTTTCATACCACCTTCAAACTCTTGTGGCAAAGATGCAAGCATTTTTAAAATCACTTTTTTTTGTCTATCGTTTAGTTTTGTGTTTATATGCTTGTCCCAAAACATAGCTTTTGTTTTAACAGTTTGAACCTTTGTAAGTGTTTGCTCTATCGACTCAGTTAGTAGTTTAACGAACCACTCCATCCACAACGTTATATCTAAATCATCTTTCACACAAACCTTATCAAGTGTTTGGTAATACTCTTTTCTATGAGCGGCAATTGTTGTAGCAACTGAGTAGAAGTTTGCATTTACCAGATTTGACTTACTTAGTACATAGTCACTTATAGCTCTTGCTATCCTTCCGTTTCCATCATCAAAAGGGTGTATAAGTAAAAACCACAGATGCGCTACAGACGCTTTGTAGATAATCTCAGATGCACCAACTTCTTCATTTAACCAAACAAGAAACTCGTTCATCATCTCATCCATCATGCTTGATGGCGGTGCTTCGTAGTGAACWTTTTCTTTTTCCCATGAACCAGAGACTATCTGCATCTCTTCAGCATCTATTCTATAAGCACCGACTTGAATCTTTTTAAAACCTGACTGACCTGTAGGAAAGAGTGATTTATGCCAAGTCATAAGTCTATCTTTACTAAGTGGCTCAACTGAGTTTTGTTTAGCATCTATGATAATCTCGACTAAAGCATCTGTTTGGTTTGTATAGCTGTAGTCATCTTCAAACCCAAGTCTAAGGATTTTGTTTATAGAAGAGCGCACAGATGAACGCTGTAGAATCTCACCCTCAATGGCTGAAGTAGCTACTGCTTCATCTTCTAGCACATCAAGCAGTAGCTCTTTTGAGTCCGAGTTATTCATAAACTTCTCGATAGTCTGTAACTGACCAAGTTTGTAAAATAGCTCTTCTAGTTTTGGTTTAGTAAAGTGAAAATTTGGAAAGTTCTCACTCTCCCAAATCCACTTTTTCTCACTATGATATGATTCCATAAGCTAATTGTATCATTTTTTGATATGATTAGGGGTTTTAATTGTATCAATAAGTGGAGATACAAGCTGTTTAGTGTAATTATAAAGGTATTTATTTGTATGGTATAATACTAACAATTAAGAAAAAGATGAGTAGATGATAAATAAAATTCATATCCAAAATTTCAAATCAATTAATGACTTAGAACTTGATGTAGGAAGGATTAACCTTTTTATAGGTGAGAATGGAAGTGGAAAAAGTAATCTACTAGAAGCTCTTGTTTTTGCTTCCGCTAGTGATTCAAATAAGTTGGATAATGAATTTTTAACTTCCAGAGGTCTCAGAACAACAAAACCTAAATTTATGCGTAATGCATTTGAAAAAARATCTACAAATAAAAATATTAAAATTACTATTACACCTAATAACAATAAATCAAAGTTATACGAGCTAACAAATGAAAATAATTCTTATTCACCATGGAAGARTATACACTATATATCAAAAGAAGTTTTAATCAATGAAGTTAATTCTAATGACATAATAATAAAAGATCTAAAAGACTGGGTCCAAAATGCCATGATTAAAAATAACCTTGGAATTGATGAAGTAAAAAAAATAAAACTCGCTACTGAAAATATTGAAAATAAAGTTATTAGAACTAAACTTCAAACAGACCAACTAACAAATCAGTTAAAAAATTTTATAATATATTCTCCAGAAAATACAGCATTAAGAAACTTTTATAAAGAAGGTCAAATTGAACCTTTAGGAATAAATGGTGAAGGTCTTTTAAATCTTATTAAAGTAGTAAATAATTACGATGATAAAAGTTATATTGATACAATAATTAAATCGTTACAGCTCTTTAACTGGTTTGAATCAATGCAGATACCGGACACCTTATCATCAAGTGAAGATAAAGTTATTATTAAAGATAAGTTTTTATACCAACCCTTTGATCAAAGAAGTGCAAATGAAGGTTTTTTATTTATTCTTTTTTACATTACACTTGTCGTTGCAAAAGAAACACCTAAAGCTTTTGCTATTGATAATATAGATGCTTCTTTAAATCCAAAGCTTTGTACTAAACTAATACTACTTTTGACAGATTTAGCAAAGAAATATGACAAGCAAATTTTTCTTACAACTCACAATCCAGCAATATTGGATGGGATAGATTTAAATAATGATGAGCAAAAACTTTTTGTAGTTTCTAGAAATAAGCTTGGTCATACTCGTACAAAAGAAATAACCCTAAAAGATAAACCTAAATCTTCAAATGATGAACCAATTAAACTCTCAGAGGCATTTCTTCGTGGTTACTTAGGTGGCTTACCAAAAGGCTTTTAAATGGCAAAATTTGGTTTAGCGTGTGAGGGTATAACTGATCAGATTGTTATTGAAAATATATTATGTGGATTTTACAAAGATATTGCTGATTTAGATGCGGACATAGAACCTCTACAGCCACCCTTTGATGAGACAACAAAAAAACAAAGTGATTTTGGCAATTGGGAACTATTACTCGAATATTTAAGTGGTAAAATATTTCGTGATGATGTCTTAAATAGTGAGTATGTTGTTATTCAAATAGATACAGACGATTCACAACATCCAAATTTTGATGTTTCTCCTACTGATAGTGATAATAAAGAGTTATCCACAGAAATTTTAATAGAAAAAGTCATCGAAAGGTTAGTAGCTCAAATAGATAGTAAAGAAACTTTTTACGATGAAAATAAAAATAAAATAATTTTCGCTATTTCTATTCACTCTTTAGAATGTTGGCTATTACCTTTACATGAAACATGCAANNCCGAAAGAATAAAATCTTGCTTTGAGCATCTTCAACGAAAGTCAAAAGCTATAAA
This sequence comes from Sulfurimonas sp., assembly GCA_002732645.1. Taxonomy (GTDB): domain Bacteria; phylum Campylobacterota; class Campylobacteria; order Campylobacterales; family Sulfurimonadaceae; genus Sulfurimonas. The sequence goes on from NVRL01000004.1 coordinate 23,387, forward strand.
AGTTCAAAAAGATTATTGCACTTACGATAAACTTAGTAAACCTCTTTTAAAATATAAGACTCTTGTGAAAGTATCTTCACAAAACACTAGTTTAGAAATTTTTATATCTAACTTGCCCACACTACCTTAACACTAAATCAAAAAAAAGAAACTAATAAATGCAAAACCTAATAACCCTACTAACACAAAAAACAAAMCTAAAAAAAGAACAYATNACAARWMWTTNTAAAACTTCTYGATGAAGGTKCWACTATTCCWTTTATMGCTCGTTAYMGWAAAGAGATGACTGGTGGTGCAGATGATGAAGTGCTTCGTGAGTTTGAGACTATTTATATAAGTTCTAAAAATCTTTTAGATCGTAAAGAAGAGGTTTCTCGTCTTATTGCGGAGAGAGCTACTCTTACAGATGCTATAAGAAAAAGCATCTCAGATGCTGAGACTATTCGTGCTGTTGAAGACATCTACAGACCTTTTAAAGAGAAGAAGAGTTCTCGTGCTATGACTGCTATGGCAAATGGTTTGACACCACTTGCGAACACTCTTCAAAGTGCAAGACTCTCTGCATCTGAGTTCAAGCAAGAAGCGAAGAAATTTGTAAAAAGCAAAGTAGCATCTATGGAAGAAGCTATAAAAGGTGCTCAGGACATCTTGGCTGAGAGATATGCAGACCAACCTCGTGAGCGTGAAGCCATCCGTAACGCTATGCTCCGCTTCGGAAACTTAGAAACTAAAAAGACAAAGAACTTTGATGAGAACGGAACTTTTAAAAACTTCGCTGGCAAGAGTGAGAAAGTTGCTTATATTCCATCGCATCGTTATCTTGCCATTATGCGTGGGGTAAAAGAGAAAGAGWTATCTGTAAAGATTACAACAGACACTGACCGTATAGAAGCCAACATCAAACAGTACAAGATTCCACGTCATGCATCTAGCTCAAGTGAGCTTCTTTTTGATGCTTACAGAGATGGACTAAAGAGACTTCTTCTTCCTTCGCTAGAGAGAGAAGTTCACAGCGAAATAAAATTAAAAGCGGACGTTTCTGCCATAAACGTCTTTGGTAAAAACCTCAACCAACTGCTTATGACTCCTCCAGTTACAAAGAGAGTGCTTTTAGGTGTTGACCCAGCTTATGTTAGTGGGTGTAAACTAGCTGTTATAGATGAAAACTCAAACTATTTAGAGTCCGCTGTCATTTACCATACACAACCAAAGAACGACTATGAAAGCTCTAGAAAAAAAGTACTGTTTCTTACAAAAAAGTATAACATCACAGGTGTAGCCATAGGCAATGGAACTGGCTCACGTGAGACACAAGAGTTCTTTGCAAGACTTAACCGTGAAGAGGGAACAAACCTCAACTATACAGTCGTATCTGAAGCTGGTGCATCTGTATACTCAGCATCTAAGCTTGCACAAGATGAGTACCCTGATCTTGATGTAACCATAAGAGGTGCTATCTCTATAGTTCAGAGACTTCGTGACCCGATGGCAACTCTAGTAAAAATAGACCCTAAGTCTCTTGGTATCGGGCAGTATCAACACGATGTAGATCAAAAGCTTTTAGTTAAAAGACTTGACGATGTTACCTGTGACTTAGTAAACCGTGTAGGTGTAGATATCAACTCCGCATCTGCATCTCTACTCTCACATGTTGCAGGTATCGGTGCAAAGATAGCTCAAAATATCATCTCATACCGTGGGGAAAATGGAAACTTCACTACAAAAAACCAACTGCTAAAAGTAAAAGGCTTGGGTAAAAAAGCTTATGAACAAGCGGCAGGATTTATCCGTATAAAAAACGGCAAAAATATCTTTGATAACTCCGGCATCCACCCTGAGAGTTATGACATTGCCAAACAAATAAATGGTTTAGACCTCAGCACTATAGATGCAGATGCAAAAGCAAAAGAGTTAGGAGTGGGTAAAGAGACTCTAAAGGACATCATAAAAGAGCTTGTAAAGCCCGGTTTTGACCCTAGAGAGGATTTACCTCCTATTCCATTTAAAGAAGACGTAACAGACATTAAAATGCTTAAAGAGGGTAGTTTTGTTTCCGGTGTCGTTCGCAACATTGCAGACTTTGGTGCTTTTGTAGACATAGGGTTAAAAAATGACGGGATGATTCATATCTCAAAGATGAGCGAGAAACGAATCTCTCATCCTTTGGAAGTTCTATCACTAAACCAGTTTTTACCACAAATAGAGGTGATCTCTATAGATAACGAAAAAGGTAAAGTCGGACTGAGTCTAATCTTTTCTTCTAATATGTGATAAAATAACAAAAAAACATTTAGGATTTATATGCAAAGAAGAGATTTCTTTAAAGTATCGCTAGCAGCTTCTGCTGTTGCTCTTACAACATCAGCATCTGCTGATAACACCAGACAACCTATAGATTCACAAAGTGTCTCAAATGTTGCATTTCCTGAGAAAAGACCACTAATCACATACTCTGACAGACCTCCTATTTTAGAAACTCCGATAGAAGTTTTTACAAAAGCTATAACTCCAAATGATGAGTTTTTTGTTAGATGGCATATGCCAAAAATCCCTACTCATGTTAGCATCGACAGTTATAGAATCAAAGTTAGCGGTGCAGTTGAGAACCCTCTATACATTTCACTTAAAGAGCTTAAAAATGACTATGAACAAGTTGAGCTCACAGCTGTAATGCAGTGTGGTGGAAACTCTCGTTCAGCATTTGTACCGACAACTAGCGGCATCCAGTGGGGTAATGGCGCTATGGGTTGTGCTTCTTGGAAGGGTGTTAGACTCAAAGATGTTCTAAAAAAAGCAAAACTTGAAAAAGATGCAAACTGGATAGGACTCAACGGTGATGATAAAGCGGCTTTTCACAAAACAGAAAGTTTTATGAGAGAGTTAGAGCTTCATGAGATAAAAGATGATGTGATTATCGCTTATGAGATGAACGGTGAAGATCTGCCATATCTAAATGGTTACCCTGTTCGTCTAGTTATTCCAGGATCATTCTCAGACAGCTGGGTTAAGATGCTAAGTAATATCACTGTTATGAAAGAGTATAAAGAGCTTTACTACATGGACACTGCTTACCGTGTACCTGACAATGAATGTGAGTGTGAAACACCTGACAATCTTTCTACAAAGACTAAACCAATAACGACTATGGATATAAAATCTGTTATAGGTTACCCGACTAGCAACACAAGAATAGATGCAGGCTCAAACGTAATAGCAAAAGGTGTAGCTTTTGACAGCGGACATGGAATTAAAGAAGTTCTAATCTCTGTAGATGCTGGAAAAACTTGGTCTCCTGCTGAACTTGGCAAAGAGTTGTCCTTACACGCCTTTAGAGAGTTCAAATTTGCTTTTAGACCTAAGAGTAAAGGTAAGATAACACTTATGGCTAAGGCTATTAACATGCTTGGCGAGGAACAGCCGTTTGCAAAAGATATACAGTGGAATCACGGCGGATACAAATATAACGGCATCGATAGTGTTACTATCACAGTGGTATAAGGAGATATGATGACAAAGATATTATTAATAGCACTTCTTTTAGCATCTACACTATCTGCTGAGTATACTGAGAAAGTAAAACTTCCAAGTATTACATTTAAAATGGCTAAAGACGACAACTTCAAAGTAATGCAGAGAAACTGTCAGTGGTGTCACTCTTATGGATACATCACAAATCAGGGAAAACAGTCTCGTAAATTTTGGAACAAGTCAGTTGTAAAGATGAGAGATGTTTATAAAGCTCCTATTTCTATAAGAGATGAAAAAACAGTAACTGACTACCTATTTAAACACTATGGTAATGGTGAACTGGAATAATTATATAACGGTTTACCAAAATAGTATCCTTGAAACTCATCAACTCCTAAAYTAAAGACAATATCAAATATCTCTTTACTRTATACATATTCCGCTATTGTTTTTATATTTAGCTCTTTTGAAAACTGCACAATTGCTTTTACAAGTTCAAATGAGTCTCTGTCGGTATCAATATCCTTTATAAGCGAACCGTCAATTTTTATGTAATCTGGCTTTAGTTTTATTATATGTGTAAAGTTTGAGTACCCTGTACCAAAATCATCAATTGCAATTCGAACACCTAAGTCCTTAAAAGTTTCTATAAAATCTACTACAATCTCAAAGTCACTTATATCTTCACTCTCCACTATCTCAAATATGATATGTTTTGCAATATCTTGGTTGCTTAACATTTTTTTCAAAAACTCTACCAATTCTCTATTTTTTATATCTTGATATGCTAAATTTATCGAGATGTCTTCCATATTATTTTCTAAAAATTTAAAAGCTTTTTTTATAACAAGATATGAAATAGCACTATACTGCTTAGTTTTTATTGCTATTGGTAAAAAAACATCAGGTGAAGTGTGAGCATCCACAGAATCTTCTTCACTGACTAACCTCATCAATGCCTCATGCTTGATAATCTTTTGTTCTCTATTAACTATTGGTTGCAGACATGTAATAAAAAGATCTTCTTTTAGACCTCTATTCAGTATTTTAAACCACTTAGCTGTGTTTATTATATCTTGTGAAACATCAATATTGAGATGATATGTAGAGAATTTTATGTTGTTCTCTTTTGCATGGCAAAGTGCCATATCCGCTTTAGATAGTATCTTCTCATTTTCTATAACAATCCCCATAGTAATGGCTAACTCAAGATACTCTTGATTTTCTTTTAAGAAAAACTTTCTACTTAAGACAAGTTCAAAAAGTTCTTTTACATCCATCTCAATCTTTTCATGATCAATACAAAATGCCGACTCAAAAAGTACAAACTGATCTCCGGATATTCTATAAACATCATAATATTTATTCTCCGTATATTCTCTAAGTAATTTTGCAAAACTCTTTAATATCTCATCCCCATCATTAGTTCCAAAAAGTTCATTTACAGAGTGAAAATCATTTATATCTATTAAAATCAATATTGGAAACTCAATGTTTTTCATATCAAGATCAAGCTTAAAACGGCTTTTTAATCCTGTCAAATCATCTATATAAAGCTTTTCCTCTAACTCTTGTGTTCTATTTTTTACTTTTAGTTCCAGTAAATCATTTAGACTTTTTAGTTCACTGTTTTTACTCTCAAGTATCTTTTGATACTCTATATTTTCATTTTTAAGACGTATCTTGTCAACACTTATTGCCAATGCCTCTAAAAACTGCTCAGTTACTGTTGGTTTTAGCAAGTATCCATCAATTCCAAGCTTAATCATTTGAGTGAAATATTCCGATTCTCCATAGGCAGAGACTACTAAAATCTGCTGACTGGCATCTATCCCTTTTATTTCTTTTATCATCTCCACGCCATTCATATTTGGCATATTTATATCTGTCACAACAAGATCTATAATATCAATATTATGTTTATACTTATTAAGTCCATCTAGCCCATCAAAAGCTTCTATAACACTTCCAAAGGTTCTTTGTAGCATCAACATAGTTGAAGCTCTAACCTCTTCGTTATCCTCTACATATAAGACACTAATATCTTGAGCATATTTTTTTAAATTTTCTAATACTTCATTCATTAATTGATATTCCTAATTATATTTTTCTATATATTATTTAACTCTATTGTAAAGACAGCACCATCACGGTTATTTTTAACACTAAGCTTTCCATTACAATGATCTTCTATAATCGTTTTAGACATATAGAGACCAAGACCTGTTCCATCTTTACTTTTTTTTGTAGAAAAATACGGCATAAATATATCGTTCATTATATTTTCCGGCACACCTCCGGCATTATCATAAACTTCGAGTATATATCTACTATTCTCTTCTTGTAGGTATGTTTTTATGTATATTGTTGGTTTTTCTATATTGCGCTCAATTAGTACATCTTCTGCATTTTTAATAAGGTTCAATACCACTTGCTTTAACTCACTTGAATAAGTACTAAGTCTTTTTTGGCACTTATACTCTTTAATAAGTTTTATACTATTAGCAATTAGCTCCTCGCTTAAAATACCCAATGAGCTATCAACAACTTCTTCTAGTGTTATCTCTTCTTTTTCTTTTTGTTCCTTAAAAAAGCCTCTGAARTCATCAATAGTAGCTGATAGATGCTGCGTATAGTCAGTRATTTTAGATAGTGAYTTTTCAAAAAAATCTTTCTCATAATTTCCCATCATTACATCAAGCTTCATCGCCCCTACTGTTGAGGAGATTGAAGCCAAAGGCTGTCTCCATTGATGTGCAATCATACTTATCATCTCTCCCATCTGAGCCAATCTACTCTGATAAAGAAGTTGCTTCTCTTTTTCTCTATTCTTATCAACTTCTTGCACTACTCTTTGTTCAAGAGTCTCATTTAATTTTTGTAGTTTTTTTGTTTTCCCTTTTACAGTTTGTTCTAGCGTGTCGTTTAAGCTGTCTACTTTCTCTTTTAAATTAGCAAACTTTGAGGAAAAGATATATGCAATTGGAAAAGAGAGCAAAATCATAAAAAACATAACGAAAATCATTTCATATATTTGTTTTTTGATTTGTTCTTGAAGTTCATAATGCTTAGACTCAAAAATCATTTTAATATTTTCACCATTATCTAAATCTATTGACTTAGAGTAGACTCTCTCTCCACTATATTCACTATTATTTAGTATAGATTCATAACTATCTATAAATTGATCTTCAAGAGTAAAGTTAGTTTTTAGATACTTACTCCAATTATATTTTTTTTGTGGATGTATAATAAAATTACCATCTTTGTCTATTATATAAATATTATATAATGCAAGGCTAGAGATTTGATTTAAAAAATATTTCATATATATGTTGACTATAAGTATTCCTACTTTTTTGTTTTTCCAACAGCACTACCTCT
>NVRL01000005.1 GCA_002732645.1 Sulfurimonas sp.
ATGAGTGGTTTTATGTCTGAAAACCCACTTGTTAAGTTTAAGTTCAAAGGTAAAAAAGGTGATAAAATAGTCTTTAATACAATTGATAATAATGGCAACAAAGCAACAGGTAAGAAAAAAATTAAATAAGGATTCTTATGAAAACTAAAATAATTATTTTATTATCGATAGTGGCATTTATTATAGCAATGCCATTTATCTTTAATAAAACAGTTACAATCACAGATCCGCATAAGCTTGATGCAGATGATAACTTTATACTTTATGAGTGGGTTGAACCACGCACAGGTACTAATGCAGAGTGGGATTATAATTTAAAACCAGTGCAAGTTAGTGATAGAGTATGGTGTTTCTTCGGTGCTTTAGAGATGCCAACTAAAGAGAATGCTGGAGATATGTCAAATAGTTGTTATATCAAAGGTACTGACAGTTGGATAGCATGGGACAGTGGTCCATCTTACATATTTGCTAAACAAGCTCACGCAGCTATGAAAAAGATTGCTGATTTGCCTGTTAAATCAGTTATTGTAAGTCATGAACATGATGATCACTGGTTGGGTAATAACTACTATACAGAGACACAGGGCGCTACAGTATATGGTCCAAAATCTGTTAATGTAAATTACTTAGGTTTTGATGAGCATACTGGAAAACCAAATGAAAATACTAGAGAGGTTCCACCTCAAACTAGAATGATTAGAGCTCTTTACCAAAATGCTATTAGAGATACTAAACTAGTTCCAGTTGATAAATCTTTTGAAGATACAACTGAGTTTACACTTCACGGTATTAAAATGGAGTATGTAAAAGTTGGTTATGCACACTCTGAAGAGGATTGGTTTTTATATCTTCCTGAAGATAAAGTCGTGCTTGTTGCTGATGTTGTAATGAATGGTAGGGTAACTTCAAATCGTGATGGTATTGTTGTTGGTCAACTAAACGCACTTAAAGCTATTCAGGCTAGAGATTGGAATCACTTAGTTCCAGGTCATGGTTTTATTACAGATAAAACTGCTGATGATGAGTGTGTTCAGTACTTTACTCTTTTAAAAGATAGAGTTCTAGAAGGTATTGARGAAGAGATTKATCCTGATTATATTACAAAATATGTAACTCTTGAAGAGTTTAGAAATAAAGAATTATATTATCTTCTAAGTCCAGGTAATGTTTTTAGATCTTACGAAGAGCTAGAAATGTATGATGGTGACGAAGATGAAGACGAAGAAGATGAAGATGAAGAAGACGAATAATCTTTGATTAGTATTCTTCTTATATTTATTCTACCACTAGTGGTGCTGATGGCATTAAATAATGTCTATTTGCACCRTCTAATGGGTAAACAGTACAAAAAAATCAAAAATAGTTTATAAAAAGCCATTCTTATGAAGATCTAGGCATATAAAGATTTTAAATAAAGCGAGTGAATTATATGTCATTACTACAAGTTGGAAAAATATTAGAACTATTTTATTCTACTAATGATGGTAGAGTAAATACAACAGAGTTGGCTCTTGATGACAAGGGTGTTGTAGAAGATAAATATTATAACAAAAATATAGAAAGATCAGTTTTAATAACTTCACTAGATAGTTATTTACTTGCTGCTAGTCACGATATAGATGCACCATATAGCGCATTAGGGGAAAATATACTAATTGATTATAATCCTTACCATTTAAAACCTGGAGCAAGACTTGTAATTGGTGATGTTGTGTTGGAAATTACTCAAAACTGTACTCTTTGTAAAAGCTTAGCAAAAGTAGATGCAAAACTACCAAAATTACTTAAAGATGATAGAGGTGTTTTTGCAAAAGTTATAAGTGGTGGAATTATCCACAAAGGTTATAATATTTATCTTCTAGATAAGATAGAAAAAGTTGCATAAAAAAAAAGGAAAAGAAATGAAATCAATAATCAAAGGTTTAATAACAGCACTATTACTAGTAACTGGAGTTGCGGCAAGTGCAGCACAAGATATCCAGATATATACTGCTGATAATTCAAATGGAAAAATTACAGGGGCTTCTATCGAGAAAGCTTTTGCAGATGCAGGATTTTTAATCTCTGGTCATAATGATATGAACATTGCGTTTAAAGGAAAGTTTCAAAAAACAAACCACAAGATGTACCGTCTATTTACTCTTTATAAAAAAGACCTTGTTTTAGAGTTAATTAAAATAACTCCAGATGCTGCACTGTTTGCACCTCTAAGCATGTCAATATATATGAACAATGGTTCAAATGATATATCTATCTCATCTATTTCACTAGACGGTATGGCAAAAGTTACTGGTATACCTGCATCTAACAAACATATGATAGAGTATAGCAAATTAGTTCGTGATACTCTTGCAAAAGCTCTGCCAAATGGCCATTTTGAAAAAACTTCTTATAAGATATTAAAGCCTAAAGGCGAACTGATTACTAGATTTACTTATGAGATGGAACTTGAAGAAGGAAATGACGCTGATGCAATAGAAGAAGAGCTTGAGGGCATTCAAGAAGAGTTAGAGAGTTCACTTGAAACTGTTGGATTTGTAATTGCTGGTTTTAATAAACTAGGTGATGAATTTTCAGAAGCTGGATATAAAAAATATGATTTCTTTGACGCATACTCTATTTGTAAGCTTCCGGTTATTTTTCCAGTAGCTAAAACTCACCCAGAAGCTGGTGCATTTGCTCCTTGTACATTCTATATGTATAAAGAAAAAGGCTCTAAAATAATCCAAATGGCTTACCCATCAGTATATAACTGGTTAAGTTCTTTAGATATCACAGATGAAGCTTCTACAAAAGCATTAGAAGATGCTCAAAAACTTATGATAGAAGTTATTAACGAAGTAACAGAGTAATAAAATAGTATAAAGAGAGGATAATCCAATGGCTATATCAAGAAGAAAAGCTTTACAGTTTTCAGGCGTTGTTGCAGCTACAGCTGCAATAAGTGGATGTAGCAAAACGGAGAACCTAAAGCCAGGTACAGCATCTAAAACAAAAACAACTTATAAAGCACCTTTAGCCAAAGCAAAAGGTCCAAGAGTAGTTGTAGTTGGCGGTGGCTGGTCTGGACTCTCTATTGCAAAATATACAAAGATATTCGCTCCTAACGCAGATGTAGTATTGGTTGAACAGAGACATCAGTTTGTATCATGTCCTCTTAGTAATTTATGGCTAGTAGATAAGATTGAGTTAGAGTTTTTAACTCATGATTACCTTCAAGCTGCAAGAGAAAATGACTATACTTACTTTCACGCAACAGCTATTGGTCTTGATAGAGAAAATCGTATTTTAGAAACTAGTGATGGTGATATTGCTTTTGATTACCTCGTCTTTGCACCGGGTATTGATTATGATTACTCACGCTGGACAAATGATATAGCATTTGAGACAAGACTCAGACAAGAATATCCTGCCGGATTTATACCTGGCTCTGAACACATAACTTTGCGAAATAAAGTTCTTAACTTCAAAGGCGGTAACTTTATTTTAACTGTTCCAAGTGGAAACTATAGATGTCTTCCCGGACCAYATGAGAGAGCTTGTGTTATAGCAGACTATTTCAAACAAAAAAAACTAAAAGCCAAAGTAATAATATTAGATGAAAATAATACTGTAACTATTAAAAAAGAAGGTTTTCTATCTGCTTTTAATGAACTATACAGCGATTATATAGAATATATGCCTAATACAGTTATCAACAAGATAGATTTAGACAATAAAATAGTCGAAACAGAGTTTGATGAAATTGAATTTGAAGAAGCTGCTTTTTATCCTCATGTTAGAGGTGCTAAGATTTTAGAGAGAGTTGGTATTGCAAAAGATGCAAAAAATATGCTCGAAGGTGACATTAATACTTTAACATATGAAGTTAATGGTGAAAAAGATATATTTGTTACAGGTGATTCTAGACCGATGGGCTTTTCTAAATCAGGAAATACTTCAAATTCTGAAGGACACCATGTAGCTAGATTAATAGCTCAGAAGATAAATAAGACAAAAATTATAAAGTGGGAATCTCCAACTACCACTTGTTTCTCTGCTGTGTCTATAGCACCTGAGAGAGCAATATATATATACAGTCAATATGCTTACAATAAGACAGACTCTACATTTAAATTTGCATCAACGAGCAGTAGTGAAGACTGGCTTAAAGATGGTGAAGTAAATGCAAATTCTATCTATGATTGGGCTAATGCTCTATATGCTGATATGTTTAGCAAATAAATAGTATTTAGTAAAAGTAGAAATTTCCTATATCAAAACTAATACTGTAAGATCTATTTTAGATAGATCTTACAGATATAAAACTACTTCATTATTTATACTATAATGAGGTCGATATTTCGAATTTCTTGGAGCTTAGATGAAGTTAGTAAATTATAATTATGAAGGTATAAAAGATCTAGAAGCTTTTATAGATGCTAATATACTAAAAGATTCAAACTTATTAGTCCAACTTCTTAGTGGTGAAACAGACACTGCAAAACTTCAACCTATTTTAGATTTACTATCAAATAAACTTCAAAATGCTAAGATAATCGGTGCTTCAACTGCAGGTGAAATTGTTAATGGAAAGATTCGAAGAAATACAATACAAATATCTTTCTCGATTTTTGAAAATACAATTATTGAGACTTGTTACTATTCAGATGTAAATTTTGATATTGGTGTTAAAGCTGCAAGTGAATCTATTAAAGATAATACAAAAGCTGTTATAGCTATGAGTGAAGCTTTAAAAGGTGATTCAGAGTCATTTTTAAATGGCTTTTCATCAGTAAATAGTGATATTATTGTTGCCGGTGGTTTAGCAGGTGATAATTTTGAGTTTAAAACAACTTTTATAATAAAAGACAAAACAATTTATTTTGATGGTATTGTATTAGCTACGCTAAATAGTGATAATCTATATGTCTCAAATCAATACTCTCTTGAGTGGACTCCAATCGGTAGAGAGATGCTTATTACAAAATCAGATAAAAATACTATCTACGAAATAGATAATATTCCCATTAAAGATATTTTTTCTCATTATCTTGGTGAGGAGATTATCTCAGACCTTCCAGCTAGTGCAATTGAGTTTCCTTTAGTAAGAATAGAAAATGATGTGATGATTGCAAGGTCAATGGTTGGGGTGACTCCTGATAATGGATTTGTATTTGCAGGTCATTTCAATAATGGAGATAGAGTAAGGTTTGCAATTGGTAACATAGAAGAGATACTTAATAATGCCTCAAAGATTCAAAGAAAAATAGCACAGAAGCCAGTGGAGGCTACATATATTTATTCATGTTCTGTAAGAGATATGTTTTTAAAAGAACAATTAAATCATGAGTTTGGTCTCATTGAAGATGTAGCTCCTAGTGTTGGAATGTTTACATATGGAGAATTTTTTCATTCTCATAAAGATAATAAACTTTTAAATATAACAACAACAACTCTATCTATATCAGAGTCAAATAATGTGTCTGAGCATGAAGATATAGCTAACTTTGAACATAAGCAAACGATGCTTAAATCTTTGACGCATCTAGTAAATATATCTCAGGATGAACTTGATGATAATATAAGTATATTAAATCAGTATAAGACAATACTTGATGAAAGTTCAATCGTATCTAAAACAGATAAAAAGGGTGTTATAACATATGTAAATGATGCTTTTTGTAGTGTCTCTGGATATACAAGAGAAGAGCTTATTGGTCAATATCATAGTGTTGTAAAACATGATGAAAATGACTTGAGTATATTTAAAGATATGTGGGATACAATTAAAAATAAGCAGATATGGCGTGGTACCATAAAAAATATCTCTAAAGAAGGTTATATCTACTATGTTAAGTCGGTAATAATGCCTATTTTAGATGATCATGGAGATATTGATGAGTATATAGCAGCAAGAATTGATGTTACAGAGCTTGTAGAAAAAGATAAAATCATCAAAAAACAATTCACAGATGAATTGACCGGCTTACAAAATAGAGGGGCTTTACTTAGAGAGCTGGCTCTGACTAGTAAAAAAAGTACGTTAGCTCTTGTAAATATAGATAGATTCTCAGATATCAATGATTATTTCGGTTATGAAACCGGAGATAAAGTTCTTCAAGAAGTCGGTGAAATTATTAGAAATATTATAACCCAAGATGCACAAGCTTATAGGTTGAGTAGTGATGAGTTTGCAGTACTGTATTCAAATAAAGAATTGTGCAGTGATATTAAAGTTGATATAGAAGGCTTAGTAGATCGCATAGAACATACAAATCTGGAGATAGATGGGTATAAAATTGCCCCTCTTATATCTTGCGGCATATCATCAGGAAAAAAAAGAGAAATATATAAACTTGCTCATATTGCTATTAAAGAGAGTAAGATAAGTAATAAAAAAATAGTTATTTATAATGAAAATGAGTATTTACAAAATCAGACTAAGAATAATATAGAAGTTATAGATACTATTAAATTGGGAATCAAAGAGGATAGATTCTTACCATTTTATCAAGGTATAGTAGACAACAAAACTAAAAAGATAGTGAAGTATGAAGCTCTTATAAGGTTAAAGCAAAGAGATGATTCTATTATGTTTCCATACTTCTTTTTAGAACATGCAAAGAAAGCCAAATTATACGATAAACTTACTATTCTTATGATTGAGAAAACCTTTAAGAAGTTTTCAAAACTTGATTATGATTTTTCTATTAACCTTTGTCTACAAGATATCCTCTCAAATGAGATCATAAAGATACTAATAAATAATCTTAAAAAGTATAAGTGCGGTAATAGAGTAGTTCTAGAAATTGTTGAGTCAGAGGGTATTGAAAACTTCAATGAGCTAGACCTTTTTATTAAAGAAGTTAAAAAATATGGTTGTAAAATAGCAATCGATGACTTTGGTACCGGTTACTCTAATTTTAGTTATTTGGCTAAGCTAAATATTGATTATATAAAAATAGACGGATCTTTAATTGATAATATCGATAAAGATATAACTCAAAGAATTACAGTTGAGAGTATTTTACTCTTTGCAAAAAATATGAATATTAAGACAATAGCAGAGTTTGTAGAGACACAAAGTGTTTATGATACGTTAGTTGAGTTAGGGGTAGACTTTTCACAAGGTTATCTTTTCTCAAAACCTTGTGAAGATATACAATAGAGAGTTTTTTACTTCTCTTTATTATCCATTGCACCCTTAGCCGTTTTAATTGCACTGCCTAGAGCTGTTTTAGCTACTCCCCAAGCTTGTTTACCCATTCGTTTAGCTTCTTGTGCCGCTTCAGACTTTAGAGCCGTATCGGCCTTCTTAACAGCTGTTTTTGCAAATGATGAGAATTTCTCTCTCATAACATCAGCAGTTTCTTTAGAAATATGAACCAACTCTTCTAAATCGTAGTGCATATTTTTGTTAATATCCAGAAGTAGTTTTCTTATCTCTTGTGTATTTTCGCTAGCTTGAGTCTGAACAACCTGAGAGAAAAGAGTATCAGTTTGATTTAAATCTTCCATGATAGTGTCATAATCTTCTATAAGGATATGCTTTGCCTCTACAGGCATGAATGCAATACGTTTTTTAAATCTGTCAATAGAGCGAACCAGACCGCTTCTCATACCGTGAAGAGTAGCATTTAAAATCTCATCAGCTTTTGTAGGAGTTGCTTCTGCTATATCTACAGCTGAGTGGAGAATCGTAGATAATATCTTTCTGATTCTAATAGTGTTCAGTGAGCCCTCTTTTATAGCTTCAAAAGTTATATCTTTAATAACCTCTTGAGTAACCTCTTTAATATCTCCATCGGTATCTTTTTCAAGTGCAGTAATGATTGCAGACTCAACTGTCTCACTTAAGAAGTCATATAGGTCAATAGACTGTAGTTTAACCTGATGAAGTTTAGATAGTGCATTTTGTTGATCTTTTAATTGAGCTTCTATTGAATTAAAAACACTGTATTTAGACTCTTGAAGTTCTTCAGACTTCTTCTCTAAATTTCTTTCAATAAGCTCTTTTTGTGCTAAAAGAGACTCAACATCACTCTTTAGAGTTTTAGTTTCAATATCTAAAATAGTTGTAGCAATGCCTTTAATCTCATGTAGAGTTAACTCATCTATTTGGATATTTAATTCATCACTAATATGATTCATTGCATGAGCTACTCTCTTATCTACACTTTTAAACCTATGATTATAAGAGTCATTCAAATCGCCTGTTAATTTATCTAAATCCATGTTCGAGTCCTTAATTGTATTTTGTAAAAGTTTATTTTTAGAGTACCATTTTGATGTTTTGATGAGCCTTTAGCGCTTCATATATAAAGTTTCTATCATCTTCGTTATGAACAAGAAGATCAAGGTTCATGCTAATGTATTTTCCACCCTTAGAATTTTTAGAATGAGTAAGTTTATGTTCCCTATCCATAATAACATCATGGATAGCTTTTTCCAAAGCCTCTTTTTCACCTGCAATCAGCTTATAAGCCCAAGCACATGGATATATAAGTTCTAGCTTATCAGTTCTATCGTTTAAAATCTCCACTTTTGCCTCCTGATTTTTCTTCTAGTTGCACATTTCTTATAATCATGCCTTTGTCTATAGCTTTTACCATATCATAGATTGTTAAAAGACCTATACTAGTTCCCGTTAAAGCTTCCATCTCAACACCGGTCTGTCCTGTAAGTTTAGCAGTAACTGTGAGTTTAAAACCTGGGAGTTCAGTTAACTCGTCAACATCACAGTTGATACCGCTTAAGTTTAGTGGGTGACACATAGGTATAAGATCACTAGTCTTTTTAACACCCATAATAGCTGCGATTACGGCAGTTTGCAAAACTGGACCTTTTTTTGTCTTTTCACTTACAATCGCATCGTAGGCATCTTGGCTCATCTCAATGATTCCAGATGCTACTGCAACTCTTGTTGTTTGTTTTTTGTCAGATACGTCGACCATTTTTGGTCTTTGGTTTTCGTCAAGGTGAGTTAAATTCATTATAGTTCTTTTTGTTTTTTGTATATTATAGCGAATAGGAGTTAAATATTGATTAGATAAGTTTTAGTGCTTCTTGATATTCGTGTGGATGGTTGAGGTTTAAAAATGGCTTCTCATCATCAAAGTCTACAAAAGTTGTATTTGAAGATTTCAGTAAAAAGCCGAGTTTATGGTTGTCACTTTGGAGCATCTTAGAAAACTCTTTTGCTAGTGAACGATGATAGATTCCACACATTGGCTGAGTTCCAAACTCTGTTTTAGCTATAGTTGCATCTGAGTCATCCGTATCTGCATCTATGATTTTTTCTATCTCTTTTTGGCTTACAAAAGGAGCATCTACACTAAGTGCAAAAAACGAGTTTTCTTTTAACTCTTCAAATATAGCGACAAATCCTGCAGTTGGAGCGAATGTTTGTGTAGTCTTAGCATCTTCAATATAGTTTGCATCAAAATCAAATTTACTTTTATCTTTACATGAGATATATACTGTTTTAAAAATTTTATTTAAACGTGATAGTTGGAATTCAGTGAGAGTATTAAAGCCAGCAAACGGAAGAAGAGATTTATCCTCTCCCATTCTACTGCTTTTACCACCTGCGAAGATGACACATGGAATATTTAGCATTTAGTTTTTAGTTAACTCAGCTTCGATACGTCTGTTTTGTGCACGACCTTCTTTTGTAGAGTTGTCTGCAACAGGACTTGCTTCACCCATACCGACTGAAGATAGTCTATTTGCCGGTACACCTTTTTCTAGTAGCATACTTTTGATAGCATTAGCTCTTTTTTCAGATAGTTTTTGGTTGTAGTTTTCGCTTCCTCTACTATCTGTATAACCAATTATTTTAGCACTGTATGAGCTATAGTTATTTAAAAAATCTGCATATTTTCCAATTATATCAAATGATTCTTGGTTTACAACATCAGAGTTGTTTTCAAACTTAACATGAAGAGTTACTTTAGCAGGACACCCATCACTATTTACAGAATCGCCTAGTGGAGTATTTGGACAGATATCTTTGGAGTTTAAAACACCATCTTTATCATCATCACCGTCTACTTTACAACCTTTAGCATCTACCGTTATACCTGCAGCAGTAGCTAAACATGCATCAGCAGAGTTTAGGATACCGTCATTATCATCATCACCATCAAGGAAACATCCCTTTACATCTACTCTTGAACCAGCAGGAGTATTTGGACACTTGTCTTGAGAGTTTAAAACACCATCTTTATCATCGTCACCATCAACTACTGCAGCTACAACTACAGGCTCTTCTTTAACTGGTGCGGCTTTTTGAGACTTTGGACCAAAAGCGATGTTAAGACCAGCTAGAACAGCTAAATTACTATCATATCTGTTGTCATTGTATTTCAGCATATAAACTGCTTCAAGTTTTAAAGCTATCATGTCATTAAAAGGAATCTTAGCACCGATACCTGCATCTATGAAACCACAATCGCTTTCATTTCCAGTTGTACTTGTGTAAGCGTCACTCATTTTTTCATAACCGATACCCGCTTTGGCAAGAGGAATAATAGAGCCAACCTTGTCGTATTCATAAACACCATTTAGTGCAAAACGATATACATCAGTATCAGCATTGCCAACGCTATAGTCAGCTTTAGAGTAAAGAATAGAAAGCTCAGGCTTTATTACAGAGTCAAAACCGTTGTACTGAAGCTCAGCACCAAATGTTGCATAGTTGTCTAAATCGATATTACCCTCAGCTACATTGTAGCCAATAAGAGGAGTGATCTCATAGTTATAATCAGTAGCCATTGCTACAGTTCCTAGCATAAGCGCCGGTATTAGAAGAAGTCTTTTCATCACGTGTCCTTGTAAAAATATATTCTGAAACTATACTACAAACTAGTGAGTAAGTAGTGACTTTTTATGACTTTCTATCTTGGGTCTGTTATATAACCTGTGATAGCTGAAATAGCTGCAACTGCAGAGTTTGCTAAGTAAACTTTTGAACTTCTTGAACCCATACGTCCTACAAAGTTACGGTTGGTTGTAGAAACAGCAACCTCGTTATCACCAAGTATTCCCATGTATCCGCCAAGACATGCMCCACAAGTAGGGTTTGAAACAACACCKCCTGCATCWATGATRATATCCATATAACCGAGTCTATATGCTTCTTTTAAAATTCTTTGTGTCGCAGGAGTTACGATAAGACGAACATCTTCATGAACTTTTTTACCTTTAAGTATCTGTGCGGCTATTTTCAAGTCACCTAGTCTACCGTTTGTACAGCTGCCTATAAATGCCTGATCTATTTTGATTTTATCTTTAACTGCTTGAGTTATAGAGTGACCGTTTGACGGTAAAAACGGATAAGCAATTACAGGCTCAAGATTTGCAACATCTATTTCTAAAGTTTTTACATAAGATGCATCTGCATCTGAGTAATGAATACGAGGTTCTCTAGCTAAGTTTTTATCCGCAAGAAACTCTTTAGTTACATCATCGTAAGCAATTATTCCACTTTTAGCTCCGGCTTCAATTGCCATATTACACATAGAAAATCTATCGTCCATATTTAAGTAAGGGATAGTAGTACCTGTAAACTCTAGTGTCTGATACAATGCGCCATCAACGCCAATCATACGAATAATCTCTAAGATAATATCTTTACCAGTTGTATGAAGTCCAGGTTTACCGCTAAGATTTACTTTGATAGACTCAGGAACTTTAAACCAGTTTCCACCACTAATCATCGCAAATGCCAAGTCAGTTGAACCCATACCTGTTGAAAATGCTCCAAGTGCACCGTGCGTACAAGTATGTGAATCTGCACCGATAATAACATCACCAGGAACTACAAGACCTTTTTCAGGTAAAAGAGCGTGCTCTATTCCCATATCTTTTTCATCAAAAAAGTTTTTTAGTTTATGTTTTTTTGCAAAGTCACGACTTATTCTGGCTTGATTTGCAGATGCTATGTCTTTTGCAGGAATAAAGTGATCTAGAACGATAGAAAATCCATCTGGATTAGCAAGTTCTTTAGCACCGCTAAGATTAAAAGCGCTGATTGAAATAGGAGTAGTAATATCGTTTCCAATAACCATGTCAATGTTTGAGCGGATGATTTCTCCAGCAAAAACTTCTCTTCCAACATGCTCTGAAAATATTTTCTCTGTTATAGTTTGAGCCATAATGAACCTTTATAATAAGTAGTAATTCCGCGATTATACCATTTCTGATTTAAAATTGCAGTGAATATAAGTTCATTGACGATTTAACACAACTTGAAACCAAAATAATTCAGTACAATGTAGAGAAATTAAAAGTAACGGTTATATTTAAATGATTTATGATATTTTTTCTCCATCACAAGAACTAAAAAGTATAGTTAAACAATATGTTATTATCAATTCACTAGATGGAGTGGAGAGTCTTCTCTTTCTTCCAAATGGATGCAACTTTATAGTTTTTAACAGGGGAATAGAGGGATATACGAAAATATATACAGAAGATGATAAATTTTCAATTCCTAAAAATTACTCAATAAGTGTTAAAACAAATAAAGTAGAAAAGTTTGTTCTTAGTAATAAAAACATCGCTGAAGATATCACATACCCTGTGATATTGGCAGAACTAACACCTATTGGTTATTATCAGCTATTTAATAAAGAGGCATCTGGGTTAAATAGTAGTTATGAAGAGCTAGAAGCAGATACAATTGAGAAGTACTTTAAAGATTTGTACACTCATGATAGTATAGAAGATGAGTTGAACTATTTAAACAGTTCCTTAAAGGCAATTCATGCTGCACAGGATAATACGCATCTTACTGTATATGATGTAATAGACAAGATAGTAAATTCTTATCGTTTTGAGGTAACTGTAGAAAAACTAACTGAAGAGTTTGGCTGTAGTCGAAGTACTATGGAGAGGCAATTTAAAAAAGTTGTCGGTCTGACGCCAAAGAATTTCATTTTTGTATCTAAGTTTTGTAAAACAGCTCTCGCATATATTGAAGATGAATGTACTTTTAAAGAGTTAGAATACCTTTATAGTGATAACTCACATATGAATGCTGTGTTTAAAAAGTTTTTGGGTGTAAGTCCAAGTATTATACTTAATGAAGTTGCAAACAAAAAGATACAGATATATCAGATGCAAAAGATAAAAAATAAGACTAATGATTAGTTATCAAGAGAAAAAACATTTAATATATAAAATTATTTTTATAATTCTCTCGGCTCTTGTAGTTTTATCGGTTATAAGAGTTTTGCTATTTCATTATAATGCAGAAAATAGTGCTTTTTTATATAATTTTATAGTTAAAGAGTTCCTCTTTTCACTCTCATCTGTACTGTTTATTGTATTTACCTTATATGTTTTTATGAAAGAAGAGGTAAAACAGATAAATTCTAAAGCGATGACATATGCATTTACCGATGCTTTGACGGGATTAAATAACCGTCATTATCTAAACAGTTTTTTAGAGAAGTTTTCAGCTGTCCGTAAATATAACTCAAACTTCGCAGTAGTTTTTATAGATATAGACAGGTTTAAACTGGTAAACGACACTCTTGGTCATTCGACAGGAGACTGTATACTTAAAAGTTTAGCTTTAAGTCTCCAATCAGTCATTAGACCAGGAGATATATTATGTCGTTATGGCGGAGAAGAGTTTGTTATTGTATTTTGCGATATATTTAAAGAAGATGCCCTAAGTAAAGTAGAACAGATAAGGGACAGTATAGAGAAAAGAACTTTTGAGTGTAAAGAGCAAAAGATCACCATTTCAGCAGGTATTAGCTTTGGTTCTAAAGATAATGATATAAATGAAGTTATGGAACATTCTGATAARGCACTATATATGGCTAAAGATGCAGGAAGAAACTGTGTTAAAGTTTATAATCTAGTTTAGTCGCTCCCTGAGTAGAAGTTGTTAAGAGTTATATTTTAAAGCTCTTTTTGAAAAATCTGTAGAACAAAAGAACATTGCTACAAAGATAGGGTTGATTTTTACATAGTCGTTTTCTATAGATTCAAATATTTTAAAATCAAATCCTCCACCATTCTCTATATCTTTTGGAGTTACAACAAAATTGATAGGTGCTAAAGCTTTAACCATATTTAGGATTTTTTTGCTTTTTTTAGCGTTGTCACTCTCTAAAATATTAAAGTCANTAGCTTCTGAACTCTTATGAGAGTGTAGAACTTCTTCCAAAATATCTAGCTTGTCTTTAAAAACTATCTTATTCCATGAAATAATAAGTTGTTCAGATTCAATCTTTGTATGTTTGTACATAAGAGGATTTGGCTTTTGCTTTTTCATCTCTTCCATAAGCCCTAGTAGGAAGTTTGTCCCGCCGACACTATCAGCACTTTTCTTCATAAGTAGGTGAAGCAACTCTTTTGTATCATCATTTTGTTTGTTAAAATTACACATATATTTGCCTTTAAATGGAATTATACCTTAAATAAAGTACTAAGTCAGTTTCGTTTAAGCATATCGTAATAACAAACGTATTATTATGTCAAAAGTAAAAGAAGACAAATTTTGTCTTAATTAAAAAATACAATCCTATTTAGAGGAAAAACAATGCAAGTTTATTTAGATAATAATGCTACAACAATGGTAGATCCATTAGTTGTAGAATCAATGCAACCATTCTTTAGTGAGCTATATGGAAACCCTAACTCACTTCATAAGTTTGGAACATCTGTACATCCAGCTTTAAGCACAGCAATAGATCAAATTTATACTGCCTTAAATGCAAGTGATAATGACGATATCGTATTTACATCATGTGCAACAGAATCAAATAACTGGGTTCTACAATCTGTATTTACAGATCYTGTTGTAAATGGAGACAAAAACCATATCGTTACAACTGAGGTTGAGCATCCATCAATTCTTTCTACTTGTAAATTTTTAGAAGAACAAGGTGCAAAAGTTACATACCTTCCGGTAAATGAGCAAGGTATTGTAGAAGCGCACACAGTTAAAAGTTTCATAACAGATAAAACAGCTCTAGTTTCAATCATGTGGGCTTCAAATGAGACAGGTATGATTAATCCTATTAAAGAGATTGGTCAAATTTGTAAAGAAAAAGGTGTTCTTTTTCACTCAGATGGTGTTCAAGCAATTGGTAAAATACCTGTAGATTTACAAGATATACATGTTGACTTTGTTTCAATGTCTGCACATAAATTCCATGGTCCTAAAGGTGTAGGTGCTCTTTATATTAAAGACTCTCAAAAACTTACTCCACTTATGCATGGTGGTGAGCATATGGGTGGTCGTCGTTCAGGTACACTGAACGTTCCTTTTATTGTTGGTATGGGTAAAGCTATAGAGCTTGCTACTACTAACATCGAAGAGACTGCAAAGAAGATCAGAGAAAAGAGAGACCGTTTAGAAGATTCTATCTTAGAACTTAGCGATACATTCGTAGTTGGTGATAGAGAAAATCGTACGCCAAACACTATCCTTATATCTATTAAGGGTGTTGAGGGTGAAGGTATGCTTTGGGACTTAAATAATGGTCAAATCGGTGCATCTACAGGTTCAGCATGTGCGAGTGCAGATTTAGAAGCGAACACTGTTATGCTTGCAATTGGTGCAGACAATGAACTAGCGCACACTGGTATAAGACTAAGTCTTAGTCGTTTTACAACAGATGCTGAGGTTGATTATACGATTTCACATTTTAAAGATGCAGTTGGTAGACTTAGAGCAATTTCGAGTTCATTCGCAATTCAGAAACCAACAGCAGGTGGAGAGGTTCAAGAATGCGAACTTCATCATCACTAAATAAAAAATATAAATAAAGGAGAATATTATGGCAAAAGCTGATATGTTAGGTGAGTCTCTATGGGACGCCTACTCAAATAAAGTTACAACATTAATGAATAATCCTCAGCATCAAGGTGAGATTTTTGAAGCAGATGCAGAGGAGCGTGGTAACAAACTTATTGTTGCTGATTTTGGTGCAGAGTCTTGTGGTGATGCAGTACGTTTATACTGGGAAATCGACCCTAAAACAGACAAAATTATAAACTCTAAGTTTAAATCTTTCGGCTGTGGAACGGCTATAGCATCTTCTGATGTTATGACTGAACTTTGTATTGGTAAAACAGTACAAGAAGCTGTAAAAATTACAAATATTGACGTTGAAATGGCACTTCGTGATGATCCTGAAACACCGGCAGTTCCACCTCAAAAAATGCACTGTTCAGTTATGGCTTATGATGTTATCAAAAAAGCAGCCGGGCTTTACATGGGTGTAGATTCTGAAAGTTTTGAAGACGAAATCATTGTTTGTGAATGTGCTCGTGTAAGTCTTAATACTTTAAGAGAAGTTATTCGTCTAAATGACTTAACTACTATTGAGCAGATTACAGACTATACAAAAGCCGGTGGTTTCTGTAAGAGCTGTATCAAGCCTGGTGGTCACGAAGCTAGAGAGTGGTACTTAGTTGATATTTTAAGAGATACTCGTAAAGAGATGGATGAAGAGAAAATGAAAGCTGCTGCAGATGCCGGTGCATCTGGAGATTTTGCTAACATGACTCTTGTTCAGCAGATCAAAGCCGTAGATGCTGTTATCGATGAGAGTGTTCGTCAGTTCCTAGTTATGGATGGTGGAGATATGGAAGTTATAGACATTAAGTCTGGTGACGAGCATATCGATATCTATATTCGTTACTTAGGTGCTTGTAACGGTTGTGCTTCTTCTTCAACAGGTACACTATACGCAATTGAGTCAACTCTTAAAGAGAAACTTTCTAAAAATATTCGCGTTCTTCCTATATAGCCGATGGTTGTTGCATCTCATTGGAGGTGCAGCAAGACCAACTTTACACTCCTTGAGGGTCACAGTTTTATCTTCATTACTAGACCTTTAGGTTAAAATACTCCCTATGTACCAAAAACAATATGAACAGATAACAGATGCACTTGTAAATTATGGTGTTATAGTTATAAAAAATGCACTAGATTCACAGCTATCAAGCGACCTTTTAGACTCTGCAAAAAATGAGCAGGACTTTCATAGAGCTGGCATCTCAGGTTCAGGTGATCTGCATCTTGATAAGAGCAGAAGAAAAGATAAGATTCATTGGTTAGATAATAGCAACTTGTCTCAAAAAGAGTTTTTAGACTTTGCGGATGGATTAAAAGAATATCTAAACAAAGAGCTATATCTTGGGCTTTCATACTATGAAAGTCACTTTGCCATCTATGATGAGGGTGATTTTTATGAGACTCATCTAGATTGTTTTAAAAACTCAAAAAACCGTGTTGTAACTACAGTTTACTATTTAAATGATGAGTGGGGTGAAGATGACGGTGGAGAGCTTATMGTTTATGATGAAAACAATAACTTCTTAGAYAAAGTRATGCCAGATGCTAACACTTTAGTTGTCTTTATGAGTGAAAAGTTTCCACATGAAGTCTTAGCGGCTAAAAAGAGACGTTACTCAATAGCCGGCTGGTTTAGGATAGATAAGGTTTAGTCTTTTTATAAAATTATTTTTCTCCATTTATCATAGTTGAGATAATACCTTTTTGATCTCTGTTATCAGCAATAACTACTCCTGCTATGTGAAGTGGCACAAAAATCATGACAATGTTAAAAACAAGCTCATGAATCTCTTTTATATTGTGAGCTGTTTCTTTTAGAAGTCCTAAGTCTTGGKAAAAGTGCATAATGAGCCCACTTGCAGCCATAAATGTTAGAGTTGCATAGATAAGATAGTAAGAAGCTCTCACCACTTTTTTATGTGTTGGTAGTAAGTTAAAACTTTTTTTCGTACCTTTGTAGCTGAAAAAAAGATAGACTCTATAGATAAGCAAAAAGGCTAGCGCATAACCTAAGATAATGTGCCATTCCCACATACCAGCTCGAACTGCTTTTGCTAAGACTTTTGCCTGTGTAGCTGTTATCTCGATATCTATCTCAAGAAGTTTATTCATAAGTATTTCAGARTTTGTTCTCCAACTCAAAAAAGTCTTACGTAAAAATACAGTTCCTAGTAGTCCCAAGACTACGATAGCATTTAACCAGTGCCAGATGCGAAAAGCTGGTGAGTACTTCATATAAACTCCTTTGTGATATTATACCAAACATGAAATATACGATAATAGATAATATAAATATACCCGAACTTGAAATATATAAAAAGCTCAGAGATAATGCTTTTACCCAAGATAATAGCTTTATAGCAGATAGTCCAAAAGTTGTAAATATGCTTTTGGATAGTGATATCCAAGTGAAGAGCATCTTAGCTACAAAAGAGTATTATGATGAGTTTGCAGAGTTGGTAAGTTCAAAAAATATAGAGAAGCTTTTTCTTGTAAACAAAGAAGAGATGCAGGGTATTGTCGGTCATAAGATTCATCATAACTGTATGATGCACGGCACTCGTCCTGATGAGACACCATTAAAATCTCTCGGAGATAATATTTTGATGTTAGATGCCATAACATCTACAGAAAATGTCGGCTCTATTGCAAGGAGTGCTGCTGCTCTTGGAGTAGACTCTTACCTTCTTCCAAAACAATCACCACATCCTTATGGAAGAAGGGCTTTACGCGTATCTATGGGTTATGCAGTAAAGTTGAAAGTGCATATCTATGAAGATATATTTCAAACTATAAAAGAGTTGAAAAAAGATGGGTATAGAATATTTGCAGCAGAGATATCACCGGATGCTACACTCCTTTGGCAGGTAAAATCTTCTCAAAAATGGGTTCTACTCATGGGGCATGAAGGTAAGGGGATATCGCAAGAAGTTCTCGATGTTTGTGATGAAATTTTGAGTATAGAAATGGCTCAAGGTGTTAAGAGCTTTAATGTCAGCGTAGCGGCTTCAATCATGATGTATCAACTAAAACACACAATCTAACTTTTGAACGACTTTTTTTAGTTACAATATACCTAAATGAACAAAAAGGATTGTAATGGAAAATGTATATTTAGGACGCCAACCAATTCTTGACTCTACGGGTAACCTTGTTGCATATGAAATTTTATATAGAGATAGTGCTAAAGGTAGTCATATAAGTAATGATCGCTTTGCCAGTGCTTCAGTTATTAGTAATATTTTGAACAAGTTTGGAACAAATGCTCTGCTTGGTAATCGTAGAGCATTTGTAAAGATAGATGAAAAATTTTTACTTCATGATTTCATTTTCCTAATCCCAAAAGAGTTTTTTATTTTTTCTATTTTTGAAGATGTTAAGATGAGTGAGAGAGTAGTTGAGAGACTACAGCAACTTCACGCTAATGATTATCAACTTGCTATAAATGATATTAGTTTAAATGCGGATAATTTAAAAAAGTATACCAAGGTATATAAAGAGCTTTCTTATATAAAAGTGAATATAGATAAAAATGTCGACCTTGAAACGCAAGAGATAATARGTGAGATGAAAGCTCATAAYATMAAGATAGTAGGYTCTAARATAGAAGATAATGCMCAYTAYACATTGGCAAAAGAGYTTGGATGYGATATGTTTCAAGGTTACTTTTTTGCAAGACCTAATATTCTTGAGAATGCAAAGTATGAACCTTCCCAACTAAATGTACTAAAACTTTATAATATGCTGATAAATGATACAAATATAGATGAGATAACATCAGAGTTTGAGAACAACTATGAGATTACGGTTCAGTTACTTCGTTTTATAAACTCATGTGCATTTCATTTTAGAAACAGAATTTCTTCTATTCATCACATATTGACTTTAGTTGGGAGACAGCCTCTTGCTCAATGGCTTATGCTGATGATATACTCAAAATCTGTTAGCAAAACATCCAAACATTCACCTCTGATGCTTATGGTTAAAAATAGAACTACACTTATGGAAAATATACTAAAAGCTGTAAACCCTGATGTAAAGAGTAATGCCCTGGGAGAAGCCTATTTTGTAGGTGTATTATCACTTATAGATACTCTTTTCAGTGTTAGACTAGAAAGGGTACTAGAAGATCTTAATATTTCAGATAATGTTGTAAAAGCCCTTCTAAAAGATGAGGGACTATTGGGCGAGATATACGCTCTGATAAGAGATATAGAAAACTTTGATACAAAGTCTGTACATATATTTACTTCAAAATATAATCTAGGAACTCATCAGATAGAAGATGTAATTCTTAAAAGTATGGAAGAAGTAACAACTTTTGAAGAGGCTATGACAGCTTAAGTCTTTAGTTATAAATAATACAGCTATAATTGCATACTTAAAAACTAAAGGTACAGTTATGGATGGCACACAAAGAATAAATATTAAACATGGCAAAAGCGTAGCTATTGTCCTAAAACAAGACCAAGACACTGGACTTCTAACAGACGGCATCATCCGTGATATTCTGACAAAATCTCCCTCTCACCCTCATGGCATCAAAGTACGTCTTATGAGTGGTGAAGTTGGACGAGTAAAGGAAGTATACTAATGAAATTCTCAAATCTACCACTATCAAAAGAGATGCTTCACAACCTAAATGAAATAGGTTATAAAGAGWTGACTCCCGTTCAAGCTGAAGCTCTTCCACATATTCTTGATGGAAAAGATGTAATTGCTCAAGCAAAAACAGGAAGTGGTAAAACGGCTGCTTTTGGAATAGGGCTACTTACAAAACTACAGGTTAAAAAGTTTAGAGTTCAGTCTCTTGTTCTTTGTCCTACTCGTGAACTTGCAGACCAAGTTGCAAAAGAGCTTCGTATGCTTGCTCGTGCTACTCATAATGTAAAAATCCTTACTCTTTGTGGTGGTGCTGCTTTTGGTCCACAGCTTGGTTCACTTCGTCATGGGGCGCATGTCATTGTTGGAACTCCGGGACGTATTTTAAAGCATCTCAAAAAAGAGACACTATCTCTTGAAGACTTAGATATGCTAGTGCTTGATGAAGCAGATAGAATGCTCGATATGGGATTTAGCGAAGAGATAAATGAAGTTTTATCATTTACAAAAAAGAGAAAACAGACACTTCTTTTCTCAGCTACATATACAGATGAGATTATGGATATTAGTAAAAATCTTCAGCATGAAGCAGTTAGTGTTAAGACAACATCTACTGAAGTTGCAAACAATATAACTGAGAGATTTTACGAAGTAGAGAGTCATCAAAAACTGGATACCCTCATAAATATTCTTAGTAATTTCAAACCTGAAAATGTAATAATTTTCACAAATACAAAGATAGAAGCAAAAGAGTTAGCGGATAGTATGCAAAAGAAAAAGATAGATGCACTTGCTATTCACGGTGATCTTGAGCAGTATGAGAGAAATGATGTTCTAGTTCAGTTTGCAAATAGAAGCTGTCCCGTTCTTATCGCTACTGATGTTGCAGCTCGTGGTCTTGATATAAAAGAGATGTCTATGGTTATAAACTATGACCTTCCTCACGGGGAAGAGACTTATACACACCGTATAGGTAGAACAGGTCGTGCAGGTAGAGATGGTCTGGCCTTTACTCTTTTTAGCAGTTATGATGCAGATAAAGCTTATGAGTACAGAAATGGTACTAGACTTTTTGAGAGTGCCGGTGAGCTAAAAACTGTAAATGGTTTTGAGATGAAACCTAAATATATAACGCTTGTAATCGAAGGTGGAAAGAAAGATAAAGTCCGTGCAGGAGATCTTCTTGGTGCACTAACAGGAGATGCTGGACTTCAAGGTAGTTCGATCGGTAAAATAGATATCTATGAGCGTCAAAGTTATGTTGCGATTGAATCTAAACTTATTGATGAAGCACATAAACAGCTAAAAAATGGAAAGATAAAGGGTAAGAAGTTTTCTGTTTGGGTTTTGTAAATGAAATATTTTTTACTGCTTTTTTTGATAATAATAACTTTAAATGCAAAGGATAACAGTATGAGTATTTATGATTTTAATGTGACTGATATCGACGGCAAAGAAGTCTCTATGTCCAGCTATAAAGGCAAAGTCTTGCTTATAGTAAATGTTGCAAGTGAGTGTGGTTTTACACCTCAGTATGAAGGCTTGGAAAAACTTTATCAAACATATAAAGAGCAAGGTTTTATGGTTCTTGGATTCCCGTCAAACCAGTTTGGAAAACAGGAATCGGGAAGTAATGAAAAAATAAAGT
This sequence comes from Sulfurimonas sp., assembly GCA_002732645.1. GTDB lineage: Bacteria > Campylobacterota > Campylobacteria > Campylobacterales > Sulfurimonadaceae > Sulfurimonas. The sequence goes on from NVRL01000005.1 coordinate 22,059, forward strand.
TTTTTTGCCAAGGAACTTATGATGTTCACTTTGATATGTTTGCAAAGATAGATGTCAATGGAGATAAAGCTTCACCGCTATATAAACATCTTAAAAATGAACAGGGTGGTCTTTTATGGATGGATTCCATTAAATGGAACTTTACAAAGTTTTTAGTAGATGCTAATGGTAAAGTAGTCGATAGATATTCTCCCTCAACTAAACCACTAGATATAAAAAAAGATATTGAAAAACTACTGAAATAGATGAAAGAGTTAAAATACTTAAATCATTATCCAGCTGGGGTAAAAGAGCAAGTTCACCAGCTTATACAAGCAGATAAACTCTCAGCACATCTTCTAAAAAAATATCCATTCTCACATGCAATGAAGAGTGATAAAGCACTATTCTCTTATGTGAATAATTTAAAAAATGAGCATCTAAAAAAAGCGTCTCCCCTTAGTAAAGTAATATATGATGGCAAAATAAATGTTATTCACAATGCTCTTGGAACTCATCACTTTATTTCACGAGTGCAGGGCGGTAAACTAAAAGCCAAGAATGAGATACGCGTAGCATCTATGTTTAAAAGTGTCCCACAAGATTTTTTAGAGATGATAGTGGTACATGAACTAGCTCACTTTAAAGAAAAAGAGCACAATAAAGCTTTTTACAAACTATGTGAATATATGCAGCCATCATATCATCAAGCAGAATTTGATCTAAGATTATATCTTACTCATGTAGATATTAATGGTAAACTTGAAGRATGGTGTTAATAAAATAATCTTATAATACAGTAGATTGAAATATAAATTTCTTACCAAAGGGGATTGTAATGAACGATTTATCAAGAAGGTTATTTTTAAGATATATGGCTATTTTGGGTTTAGCGGTATTTAGCACAACTGCTTTATATGCTAAGGGTACTAAGGCTAAGTATAAGTACCAAGAGACTCCAAAAGATGGTAAGACATGTCTTGAGTGTATGCATTTTGTTAAAGATAAAAATGAATGTAGAATGGTAGAGGGTTCTATCAATCCTGATGGCTGGTGTGCTGCATATTATACTCTTCCTAAAAAGAAAACAGTCAAAAAATAAATATTAGATGGCTTAGTTATCTAACTCCGCCATCTTTTGTTCATATTCTTCGTTTATCTCATCAAGTTCAGTCTGCGCTACTTCAAGTTCTTCAAATGCATCTTCGACTTGTTTCTCTTCATCTGAGACTAGTTTAGAAAGCTCCATAAGTTTAGAACTCTCGCCAGAGTTTGATACCTCTATGAGTTCTTTATGGTGAGTCTCTAAAAGTTCTTCAACTTCCATGATTTTACTCTCCAGTTTTTCAACTTTTTTCTTTAGAGGAGAAGTTATCTTATTCCTCTCTCTGACCATTTCAGCTTTTAGTTTTTTGTTCTCTTTTTGATTGCCTTTTGGAACAGATTTTACTTTTTGTTCCTGCTCCTCTTCTTCCCATCCGATTTTCTCTAGAAAGTCATCATAGCCGCCGTCAAAATAGTCAGCTCCATTATTTCTAAAGATGATAAGTCTATCACATACTCTACGCAAAAGTTCTTCGGAGTGAGTTACTATAATAACTGAACCTTTGAAGCTTTTTATGGCATTAGTCAGTGCTTCGATACTATCCATATCGAGGTGATTGGTAGGCTCATCGAGAAAGAGAAGGTTTACATTGCGAGCTATAATTTGTCCTAACATAACACGGCTCTTTTCTCCACCTGAGAGAAGTGAAATCTTTTTCTTAGCAGCATCTCCGCTAAACATCATCCCACCACAGATGCTTCTTACACTTGCTTCTGAGAGTTTAGGGTTTCCTACATAGATCTCATCCATAACAGTATTCTTATCACTTAGATGCGCAATATTTGTCTGACCAAAGTGAGCAAAAGAGGTGCTTCCGTGAAAATCTACTGTACCGCTTAGTTGTTTTAGCTCTTTAGCAATAGTATTTAATAGAGTTGATTTACCTTTACCATTTTTACCGATGATGCCAAGACACTCACCTTTTTCCAATGTAAAAGATATTTTGTCAAAAAGTATATTTTGGGGCGTATAACCAAACTTAAGGTCTTTTACATCAAGCAAAATCTTTGCCGGTGTATCTTTAAAGTTAAAATCAAATTTTAGAGAGTTATCAAAACTTAAGTCATCAAGTATATCCATCTTCTCTAATTCTTTTACTTTTGACTGTGCACGAGTTGCAGTAGAAGCACGGGCTTTATTTTTAGCGATGAACTCTTCTATCTCTTTTACTTTTTTATCTTGTGCAATTTTTTGTTTTGTGTGAAGCTCATCATTTGCACTAAGTTGCTCATAAAACTTGTGAGTATCCCCTGGAATAATCTCTACTTTTTTACGAACTAGTCCCATTGTATGTGTAGACACTGAGTCCATAAAATTTCTATCGTGAGTAATGAGTATTACTTCACCCTCAAAAGAACGCAGAAAGCTCTTTAACCATCTAAGAGAGACGATATCCAAGTAGTTTGTAGGCTCATCTAAAAGTAGCAGATTTGGTTCAGTAACTAGAAGCTTTGCAAGGTTGATTCTTATTTGGTAACCACCGGAAAACGAAAGAGGATCTTTATCTAGATCTTCTTGAACAAAACCAAGACCAAAAAGAATCTTCTCAACTCTGTAAACATCATACTGCATCTCTTCTTCAAGTGCAAGAGCCGCTTCTTCTCTAAGTGTAGACTCACTAAATGTTAGGTGCTGTTTCAAAGTACCTATCTTATAACCTTTCGGAATGATAACCTCACCACTGTCTGCACTTTCTTCACCGAGTATGAGTTTAAAAAGGGTAGATTTTCCACTACCGTTTCTACCGACAAGACCGACACGGTTTCCAGCATTTAGTTTGAAGTTTAAGTTTGAGAAAAGCTCTTGTGATGAGTAGCTTTTGGAGATATTTATAAGTTGTATCATGATGCTCTTTTTGCTTTTGTTTAATAAAACGAATTATACCAAGTCTATAGAAATTATTTTAGTAGTAGGGTAGAATGAAACTTTTTGGATACTTTGCTTCGTTAAGCTTCCATAATTTTGATTTACACTTTAAAAGCTATAATTAGTTCAATAGCTTTTTGTAGGAATATAGAAATGGATATTAAAAAAGTAAGTAAACTAAAGTCATATACAAAAAAACTAAAACTTCTTTATGTAGAAGATAATGAAGAGACTAGAGTTTCAACTTTGTTAGTGCTTGAGAGATTTTTTGACGAGATTATCGTAGCTGTTGATGGCAAAGATGGTCTTGATAAGTTCAGCATCTATAGTCCAGATGCTATTTTCACAGATGTAAATATGCCAAACCTCGATGGCTTACAAATGATAGATAAAATCAAGAGTAGTCTTAATAAAAAGGTTCCTATTTTAGTCTTTTCAGCTCACGATGAGAGTAACTATTTACTTAAAGCTATAAAAATTGGAGTTGATGGCTACCTAATAAAACCTATTGAAGTAGAACAACTTGTTGAAGAACTATGTAGAATAATAAATGAAAAGTATCATTATATAGCAGACAGTATGGATATAAATGAAAACTACAGTTGGAGCAAAAATTCAAAAAAGCTCTATTATTTAGCACAAGAGGTCACATTAACAAAAAATGAGATTTTCCTTCTTGAACTTATGACATCAAATATAAATATAATATACTCAGATGAGTTGATTATTGAGCAAGTCTGGCAAGATACTTTCAATATAAATAAGTCAAATGTAAAAAATCTTTTAAAAAGATTGAATAATAAACTTCCTGAAAAACTAATCAAAAATATCTATTCTGTAGGATACTCCTTTTATTTAGAATAGTCTCCGTAAAGTCTATAATGAAACTTTTTAGATATTTTTCTCTGATAGACTGCCTCATGTACTTTTAAAAGTACTGTAGCAACTAAGACGTTGCGAGGAATATTAAATGAATAAAAATAAGATAGATGAACTACTAAAAATAAGCAAAACTATTAAAGTTCTTTATGTTGAAGATAAAGATGATACTAGAGAGAGTACGACAGATTTATTAGAAAGATTTTTTACTCATGTCGACGTAGCGGTTGATGGGCAAAAAGGAATAGAAAAATATATAAATTTTTATAAAAAATATAAGCAGTATTATGATTTAGTAATCAGTGATGTAAATATGCCTCATATGAACGGTATTGAGATGAGTAAAGCAATATCAGAGATAAATAAAGAACAAGCAATAGTCATAATCTCAGCATTTAAAGACTCTGATATGCTTATAAACCTGATTGATGTAGGAATCAATAAGTTTATACAAAAATCTGTAATAGATAATAAATTCATTTTTGCACTTGGTGAAGTAGTTAATGATATCTCAGTTAAAAAAAATAAAAATAAAAACATAAGAAAAATTCAAGAGATAAATATAAATCTTCAAGCAAAAATAAAACATCAAATGTATAAAAATCTTGAGCTGGAAGAACTTGCAGTAACTGATAAGCTTACTGGTCTGTTTAACAGAGCTAAGTTAGATATAGTATTGGAGATGGAGATTGATAAGGCAATTTATCGGGATAGAGACATTAGTATAATATTTATAGATATAGATAAGTTTAAAGTCATCAATGATACATATGGGCACCAAGTTGGTGATCAAATACTTAAAGACTTCTCAAAGAAACTTCAAAACTGCGTCAGAAAAACAGATACTATTGGTAGATGGGGTGGTGAAGAGTTTTTAATAATATGTCAGGAAGTTAACATGAAAGAGTGTTTACTCATTGCTGAAAACTTACGAATGAAAATTCAAAATATGGAATTAAAGAGCGTAAAAAGTGTTACAGCAAGTTTTGGATGTGCTACTCTGAAAGATGGRGATTGTCCGCAATCACTACTTAGAAGGGCAGACACAGCACTATACAAATCTAAAGATAATGGTAGAAACAAAGTATCTTATTAATGATAAATTAAATTAAAAACCATCCTATAAAGAATAGCTTAAACCAATAGCTATTCTTTATAGACATTAAAATATTGTTTCATTATTTGAGTGTTTTGTAAAAAAATGCTCAGATGATCAAATAAAAAAGTAATACATTATAAGGTCAGTGTTCATTAAAAACTATGAGTCTTTAATGAACTCAACCATTTTATAGTATTTGGTTGGTTAATGTATTATACGAAGGAGTCTTTATAAAAACTGTATCAATAAAAATGAAAATGATTATTCTCATTATATCTACTGTTATAGCTGTTTCCACCGCAATAATCTTGCAATCAATATATAGCATAAATGAAATGACTGAGCAAAGCGTTTCAAAATATAAAGAAGAGGCTTATCAAAACAAGGAATCAGAACTTAAAAATTATGTTAGTGTAGCTATGAAGTCTGTTGAGTCCTTTTACTCTAGAACATCCAAGGAAAAAATAAAAAAAGAAGTTGAATCTGACTTAAAAGAGCAGACAGATTTTCTTTTTAGCATCATTCAACAAGCTTACGATAAAAATAAAAACACAATGCCAAAACCCCAACTGCAAGAGCATTTAATTCAGGTAGTTGCATCTGCTAGATATGGAGAAAGTGGATATTTTTGGATAAACGACAAGTTACCAAGAATGATAATGCATCCAATCAAACCCGCTCTTAATGGAAAAGATCTATCTAATTCAAAAGATCCAAATGGAGTATTTTTATTTAATGATATGGTAAAAGCAGTAAAATCTAGTGATGCAGGCATAGTTAATTATCACTGGGCTAAACCAGGATTTGAGAAGCCTCAGCCAAAAGTATCTTATGTTAGAAAATTTGAGCCTTTTGGCTGGATAATAGGTACTGGTGCTTATGTCTCTGATGTAACAGTGAATATGAAGAAAGAAGCATTAAAAACAATCTCACAGATGCGTTTTGGAGAAAGTGGGTACTTCTGGATAAATGACACAACTCCTAAAATGATTATGCACCCAATAAAACCAGCTCTTGATGGTAAGAACCTATCAAATGTGAAAGATCCAAATGGAGTGTTTTTGTTTAGTGAAATGGCAAAAATTGCAAAAGACAAAGGCGAAGGCAGGGTAGATTACAGCTGGTCAAAGCCAGGCTTTGATAAACCAGCTCCTAAAATGTCTTATGTGATGCTATTTAAAGAGTGGGGTTGGATTGTTGGTACCGGAGAATATATAGATAATATAGAAGCAAAAATACAACAAATGCGAGATGATGCAGATGAACAAATAGTTGCTTCTACTACTCAAATAGTATTATCATCAATGCTCTTAGTCTTTGTTATAACTCTTATTGTAAGCTATGTAGCAGATAGAACTATCATTAAACCTATCAGAAATATTCTTGATGTTACTCAAGATTTGGCTATGGGTGATGGTGACTTAACAAAAAGAGTTGTTGTGGATAGCAATGATGAAATTAGAGATGTTGCAAATAATATTAATCTATTTATTCAAAAAGTTCATAATGGTATTGATGGAGCGAAGAAATCAAGTTTTGAGAATTCATCTGTTTCWAATGAACTWTCATCAACTGCACTCCAAGTTGGGACAAATGTTGAAAAATCTGTACAGATTGTAAATCAAACTACAGATTATGCAACTAAAACACATGAGCAGATACAAATAGCAATAATAGATGCAAATAAATCTAAGCAAGAGATGCTTGAGGCTAATATTATGTTAAGTGGTGCCAGAGATGAGATTGTAACACTTACATCAAAAGTTCAGAGTAGTGTTGAGTCAGAAGTTGAATTAGCGATAAAAATAGAAGAGCTTTCTAAAGATACAGGACAAGTAAAAGATGTTCTAGTTGTTATCTCCGATATTGCTGAGCAAACTAACCTTTTAGCCCTAAATGCGGCTATTGAAGCTGCTCGTGCTGGGGAGCATGGTCGTGGTTTTGCTGTTGTTGCTGATGAAGTTAGAAAACTTGCTGAGAGAACGCAAAAATCACTCTCTGAAATTAATGCTACTATTAATATAATTGTTCAAGCTACAGATTCTGCAAGCGAAGAAATGAATAAAAATTCAAAAAGTATGGAAGAACTCTCTGCTATTGCTTTAGAAGTTGAAAATAAGATAAAATTAACGACTGATATTGTAAATCAAGCTACTCTGGCAAGTGATAAGTCTGTACAAGACTTTGAAAATACTGGTGAGCAAATCAACGCTATTGCTAAGGGAATTAAAGAGATAAATACTATATCACTAGAGAATGCAAGAAGTGTGGAAGAAATTGCTAGTGCTGCTGAGCATCTAAATAATATGACTGATGATTTGTCTAATAAACTAGAACAGTTTAAGACATAATAAAAAAGTAATACATTAACCAAAGGCTCTAGTATGAGTACATTTAAAAACAGATTGCTACTAAGCTATATTGCATATGGCGTGGCATTGGCCTTAGTAGCTGTTTTTACTATAAATATATTATATGAATCAAATATAGAGCAGCAGCAGCGCACAGATACTGTAGAGAAGTTTGTGGAGCAAAAAAATTCTTTTAACGAATATACTAAAAATATTGAGAAGAAGCTATTTACAATTAGAGATTCAAAAATATTTAAACAATATTTAAATGATGGCAGTGATTCTAATATTGCAGAACTGTTTTCGTACATTGCAAATACATCTGAAGATATTATGCAACTCAGGTATATTAACAATCATGGGTTTGAAAAAATTAGAATGGATAGAAGAGAGATTGATACAGTCCCAATACTTGTATCAAATGATAATCTTCAAAATAAAGCACATAGATACTACTTTAAAAAAATTATAGAGCTTAATAACGAAGAAGAGGTCTGGTATTCAAACATTGATTTAAACATAGAACACAGTCAAATTGAGAAACCTGTAAAACCGGTACTCAGAGTTGGTATTCCTATTTTTGTAAAAAACAAAAAAGTAGGAATACTTATAGTCAACATATATATGAAATATTTTTTAAATCAAACCTCTAGCCTTGCATTATATAATATTTATAT
>NVRL01000006.1 GCA_002732645.1 Sulfurimonas sp.
TAAAGTTGTGATATTTATATCAGGGTCTATAAGTTTTAAATATTTGTCAATGTATTCAATAACTTTATTTAATCTTGCAATTTCAATTATAATATCTTTATTTGCAGCATCATTAATTTTAATTTCTTTTAGTTTATTTTGCAAGCTTTCCCATGAAGAGTGAAAAGGGTGTGACTCAAAAGGTGTAATCCATCTAGACATTTATAATTCCTTTTTAAATATAAGATAACACTTTATCATAATAATGTCCTATGAATATTGAAGTTAGAATATGATAGGTATTTATAGCTACTCGTAGCTAAATATATGTCTTGTAATATCTTTTTTTGATAGAAGTCAAAGTATCTATTTCAGTTTTTTTTAGTAGATTTTAGATTTTCCAGTATTCGGAGCCATTATTACTTAATTGAGTATAAAAAAATTTGTACCGTTTTTGTACCTATTTTTTTCAAGAAAACTTCAATATTAATTTATGTTAAATAGGTCTTTTGTCTATAAAAGCACCTATTTATCGAGATTTGTGTTGAAATATATATGAAAATTTAACTCTATTTCTTGTTCATTTTATAAACATAAGCAAGTACTTCAGCAACTGCTCCAAAGAGCTCTTCAGGTATCGCTTTATCAACTTCCACATCAGAATATAGACTTCTTGCCAATGGTGGGTTTTGGACTATATGCACATTGTTCTCTCTTGCTATTTTTTTAATCTGCTGAGCAATGTTATCCATACCTTTAGCAACTACTATTGGAGCCCGTTTTGTCTCTTCATATTTTAGGGCTACTGCATAGTGAGTTGGATTTGTAATAACGACATCAGCATTTGGGACTTCCGCCATCATTCTTTTTCTGGATGCTTCCATCTGAATCTGGCGTATCTTACCTTTAATAAGCGGATCACCTTCCATATTTTTCATTTCATCTTTAATCTCTTGTTTACTCATTTTAAGACCATCAAAGTACTGTTTTCTAACTATTACAATATCTATAATTGCAAAAATAAAGATTATCAGCAACATAACAAAAGCTAAAATTATCGCCTTATCTTTTAACCAGTTCAACTGTTCTCCAAGGCTAAAAAGAGCGACTGTAGGAAGCTCAGTGATAAACAAAAAGAAAAAGACAAAACCAATACCTAATGTAGTAAAAGATTTAAAAGTTATCTTTATCGACTCTATAGCTTTTTTCATAGAAAATAGGTTCTTTATTCCCTTTATCGGATCTATCTTTTTAAAATCAGGAACAATAGCCTTAGTAGTAAAAAGAAATCCAAACTGTGCCAGTGCTGCAATAATACCTGAGATAGCTACCGCAACAGCTAAAGGCATAATAATAAGAAGAAATTCTCTAATCGTAACAATAGCTATATCTATCATAAACAATTTATCTAAAGGTGTACCTATTAATGAAAAATAATATTTAAACAGCTGTAAGACATGAGAACTCATATATGGAAATAGCATTAAAATAGCCAAAATAGCTACAAAGAGGGTAATAACTCCCGAAGTATCCTGAGACTTCGGAACATTACCCTCCTTTCTGGCATCTTCTATCTTCTTGGGGGTGGGTTCCTCAGTTTTTTCAGCATCATCAGCCATGGATTATAACTTTAGTCCATTTTCATAGATAAGTCTATCCAGTTTGCTTGATGAATCAGTGAGCCACTACTTATGGCATCTACACCACTCGCGGCATAGGACTCGATTGTATCTAAGGAAATATTTCCACTAGCTTCAAGGAGTACATGAGTAAACTCTTTATCTCTAAAGAGAACTATYYCYWTWAKSWYYWRYKSMGYCAKATYKTCASMMMYYACAATATCAGCACCAGCTGCCATTGCTTCACTAGCTATATCAAAGTTTTCGGCTTCTACTTCTATCTTGGCAGTAAAAGGAATACTTTTTCTAGCTTTRTCTATATAGTTTTTTAAATCTTTTATAGTTTTTAAGTGCGTATCTTTTATCATCAAAGAGTCATCAAGTCCCATACGATGGTTTACTGCACCACCTGTTCTTGTAGCATACTTCTCAAAGACTCTAAGCTGTGGTCTTGTTTTTCTAGTATCTAAAAGTTTTACACCATATGGCTCAATTATTTTTACGTATTTYTGAGTAAGTGTTGCGATAGAGCTCGCATGTARAAGCATGTTTAGAAGTGTTCTCTCAATACGCAGAAGTGTGTGCGAATCTCCACTTATAGTAKCTATTACATCACCTTTTACAAATGCTTCAGAGTCACTTTTCAACCAAGTTAATTTAAAATTTTCTAACTTAGCTAAAACATCTATATACTTTACACCGGCTACTAAACCATCACTCTTTGCAATAATTTTAGCACTGGCATCTACGCTTGGCTCGACTAGAGCATATAAATCTCCACGACCAACATCTTCTGCCAATGTCTCTATTACAAATTTTTTAATCATAGTGCCAACATTCTCTCTAATGCTATTTTTGCCCACTTTTGAGTTTTCTCATCTACAAGTATCTCATTTAGAGGTTCGCCATCATCAATAGACTTCAGAGTCAAATAAACATCTTCTAACGTTGTCTCGTTCATAGTTGGGCACTCAGGTTTAGTAGAAGATAGTACATAAGTGTTTTTATCTCTTAAACGGTTTACCATGTTAAATTCTGTACCAACCGCAACCTTCTGGTCTTCTGGTAACTCTGTAATATACTYGATAAGTTGAGATGTTGAACCGACAAAGTCAGATGCATCACAAATAGCCGGATCACACTCAGGGTGTACAGCTATTAAAATACCTGGAAATTTTTTACGGTAAAAAGTAATATCTTCAACTGTGAAGAGTTGATGAACTGAACAAAAACCGTTGTAACAGATGATATCTACTTCACTTGGATCTTTATCATCTCCAATTACACAAGATTTAAGTCCCATCTGGTTTGCAATATTTTGACCTAAGCATCTATCTGGAACAAAAAGGATTTTCTTACCCTCTTTTAGTGCAGTTGTAATGATTTTTTTAGCATTTGAACTTGTACAAACCAAACCACCCATCTCGCCAACTTTGGCTTTTACTTCTGCGCTTGAATTTATATATGTTATTGGTAAAATATTATCTTTATCAATTCCATGGTCTTGCATATACTTAATAGATTCATCATAGTACATTGAGTCAATCATCCTAGCCATAGCACAACAAGCAGCTTTTGGCATAACAACTCTTTTGTGAGGAGATAGTACTTTTACACTTTGACCCATAAAACCAACACCACTAAAAACTACGTATTCTGCATCATCATCTCTTGTTCTTATAGCAAGTTCCAAAGAATCACCAGTAATATCCGCCATGTCAAAAACTTCATCTCTTTGGTAGAAATGTGCTACTAGAGTTACGCTTAACTTATTTTTTAATTCAATAATTTTTTGTTTTAATTCTTCATTTGTAAACTTCAACAAATAACCTTTTATATAATAATTTTGTAATTATATCGAATTTTATATACTTATAACTATATGTAAAGTAAAATGGCACAATTATTATATATAAGGTATTTAATGGAATTTTTATATAACACAAATGTACAGTTTTTTATAGCCGCCTATCTTGTAGGAGGTATTCCCTTCGGTCTGCTTCTTGCAAAAAAGTTTGCTGGTGTAGATGTTAAAGAAAGTGGAAGCGGAAGTATCGGTGCTACAAATGTACTAAGAGTTGTAAAAGAGACAAACCCTGATTTAGCGAAAAAGCTTGGAGCGGCAACTCTTGCTCTAGATGCACTAAAAGGTGTCTTAGTCTTAGTTGTTGCTTATTTTTTGGGAATGAGTGAATCAACACTTTGGGCGATAGCTGTTCTAGCCGTAATAGGTCACTGTTTTAGTCCATACTTAGGTCTTGAGGGTGGAAAGGGTATTGCAACAGGAATGGGTGTGATGATGTTTATGCTACCAATAGAAACAATTATTGCTCTTGTTGTTTGGGCAGTAGGTGCAAAAACAATTAAAATATCTTCAGTTTCATCTTTAGCCGGTGTTGGTGCTCTATTGATCTCAAGCTTTTTTATCCATCCAGATATGGCTCACGCTCCTGTTGTTTTTATAGTATTTATACTTTATTATAAACATACTCCAAATATTATCCGTTTATTTAAGGGTGAAGAGAAAAGAGTATAATGACTATTCATATTGAAAATCTAAAATTTCAATGCATTATTGGGATTTTAGATTTTGAAAGAGTGACCCCGCAAGATGTAATTATCAATCTGAGTATAGATTACAAATATGAAAAAGAGTTCATAAATTATGCCGAAGTTGTTCAAATTATTAAAGAAATAATGATTAAAAGTGAATTTTTACTTATTGAAGAAGCTTTAAATAGCATAAATTTAAAGTTAACTAAAGAATTTTTATCTATAAAAAGCATGGAAATAAAGATCACAAAACCATCGATTCTACCTGACTGCAGCGTAAGTGTGAGCAATCATTATAAATCTCAATCTTAATTAAAAGTTAAAGAATTATTAAAAAAAGTTGAAAAAAACTTTAAAGTTAGCTAAAATTATGATATCATTCCGCCAAAATATTCACTTATAGGACAAAATTAATGCGTATTCTTATTATAGAAGATGAAGTAACATTAAATAAAATGCTTGCTGAGGGACTAAAAGAATTTGGTTACCAAAGCGATGTAGTAGAGACTCTTAAAGATGGAGAGTACTACTTAGACATTCGTAATTACGATTTAGTTTTAATGGATTGGATGCTTCCTGATGGAAACTCTATAGATATCATTGGTGATATCAAAACTAATACTCCAAAGACTGTTGTAGTTGTTTTATCTGCAAGAGATGATAATGAGAGTGAAATTGAAGCTTTAAGAGCTGGTGCTGATGACTATATCAGAAAACCTTTTGACTTTGATGTTCTAATCGCTCGTATTGAAGCTCGTCTTCGTTTTGGTGGTAGTAACATCATCGAGATTGAAGATCTGACTATCAATCCTGAAGAAGAAAAAATCACTTACAAAGAACAAGATATTGAACTTAAAGGTAAACCTTTTGAAGTTCTTACTCACCTTGCTCGTCATCGTGATCAAATCGTTTCTAAAGAACAACTTCTTGATGCAATCTGGGAAGAGCCAGAACTAGTTACTCCAAATGTAATTGAAGTTGCTATTAATCAGATTAGACAAAAAATGGACAAACCATTAAATATTACAACTATCGAGACTGTTCGTCGTCGTGGTTACCGTTTTTGTTTCCCAAAAGAAATAAACTAAACACTATTTAAAAGCTGAAAAGGAGTAACTTCCTTTTCAACTGCACTAGCCTCATAAAACAACATCAATTCAAAAAAACTTTTAAAAACACTCTCTTTTTATTTTGATATACTAGGATATAATTGCGAATAATTTATATCAAGGTCATACATGTTTTCAAAAAAAAGTATTAGAAGAAGTTTTCTAATCCAACTGATCGTTGCATCAGCGTCCCTAATTTTTATATTTTCTTCTTTTTTATATTTGTATATAGAAAATTCAATATATGATGAAAAACATCAAGAGTTAATTCAGTATGCAAAAAATATAGCAACGAATCAATCACTTATTCAAATAGATCCAGATTCTCCCGATACAGTTCTTGGAATTGATGTTGAAATCATTCAGATAAAAAAACTAAACCAAGACATAGACCTATAYGARASTASWAAAAAWSRWMAYACGYAWYTAACAYTWATWTAYCCWTTTAACTTTNAAKRATTANAGCTAYYTWAAAATMACAAAAGASATWACASCKACKAAAAWWYTMYTWGATAARATWYTWCRYTATATMTTTATMATWAATATWGYWGGTTTTWTACTTGTTATAGTMTATGCAATTGSTYTRTCAAAAATGTTRRTMWCACCTRTWMAAACWWTWAGTACAARRCTMTCWRATATGAATGARCATYTAATGNAKMCMWWTAAANRTAGAGGAACTWCCAGAAGAGTTTGAACCWYTWGGWAGKACTATWAAYCAYCTWATWGCKAGRATACAAAAYTTTGTAAARTATCAAAAAGARCTWTTYATTGGWACTGCTCATGAACTTAAAACTCCACTTGCTGTCATAAAATTGAAAAATCAGGTGACTCTTATAAAGAAAAGAAGTCCTGAAGAATATATAGATGCTCTCAATACAACAAATAGAACTATTGATGAAATGAATATTATAGTTTCAAATATTTTAAATATAGGTCGTCAAGAGGGAGCTCAACTAGAAAAACCTGTAGAGGTAGATGTTATCACTTTTCTTCGTGAAAAAGCAAATGATTTTAAACTCTTAGCTCATAATGATGGTAAAAATTTACATATGAATTTTGAACCTAATGGCTTTATGGCCACTATGCAGGTCTCTCTTCTTAATCAGATTATTCAAAACTTCCTACAAAATGCTATAAAATTCACAGAAAAAGAAAAATCAGTCACACTAACAAGTCGTCAAAGTGAGTTTGGTCTACTTATAGAAGTTACTGATGAAGGTTGTGGTATTGATGAGAGTATAGATCTATTTGCACCATTTAAAAGACAAGGAAATAAGTCTGGTGTTGGTCTAGGATTATTCCTAGCAAAAAGTGCAGCTGATGCATTAGGAGCAAAGATAAAAATCAGAAATAGGACTGATGGAATTGACGGTACGATATCTTCACTTGAAATAAACTCTAAATTATCTTGTATACTGCCAAAAAGGTAATCATTTAAAAATTTCTGAAGCTATAATTTGATATAAATCGGACATATAAAATATAGAAAAATAATTCTATAAAAAAATAACTATAAAATATAAGGTTTTCTAATGGCTCTATTAATTAATGATGAATGTATTGCGTGTGATGCGTGTCGTGAAGAGTGTCCAACTACTGCTATCGAAGAGGGTGATCCTATTTACTATATAGATCCAGACAGATGTACGGAATGTGTCGGCGTATATGATGAACCAGCATGTATTTCAGTATGTCCGGTTGATTGTATTGTTTTAGACAAAGATAACGTAGAATCAATAGCGGAGCTTCAATTTAAATCAAAGAATTTAAAAGATGAAGACTAGAAGTCTCCTTTAATGTCCAAACGTGTAGCAGTTATAGATATAGGCTCCAACTCAGTTAGATTAGTAGTTTTTGAAAAAACTTCACGTTTTGCATTTCACCTGCTTAACGAATCAAAAAGTAGAGTAAGACTTTCTGAAAATGCATATCAAAATGATGGGAACCTACAAGAGATTCCTATGCAAAGAACCATAGAAGCTTTAAAAGACTTCCTAAGCATCATATCTTCATACAAAGCAAGAAAAACTCTATGTGTTGCAACTTCAGCACTAAGAGATGCTCCAAATAAAAAAGCATTTCTACAAAGAGTTAAAAAAGAGTTGAAACTCAACATCAAAATTATTAACGGTGAGAAAGAAGCCTACTTAGGCGCAATAGCTTGTGCTAACCTTCTTCCTACACAAAGAGATGCCCTTAGTATAGATATTGGTGGGGGTTCAACTGAGCTGGCACTTATAAATGATAAAAATGTTTCAAACACTCTCTCATTAAATCTTGGTACTGTAAGATTAAAAGAGCTCTTCTGTGACGAAAAAAATAGAAATGAAGCCTTAGAGTACATAGATACTAGACTAGAAGCTCTAGATGGTTTAAAAGCGACTACACTAGTTGGTATTGGCGGTACTTTTAGAGCTATATCAAATGCTATTATGAAAAAGAAAAAACACCCACTTAACAAACTTCATGCATTTTCTTATAGTAGCACAGAACTAGATGACTTTATTTCATCGATTATGAAAGCAGATGAAAATGAGCTTATAAACCTTGGCATCAAGAGTGAGAGATTTGATATTATTAAACCAGGTGCACTTATACTACAAAGAGTTCTAAAAAAACTATCTATTACTCATATCATAACAAGCGGTGTTGGAGTAAGAGAAGGTGCTTTTCTTGCCGACCTTCTACGAGGTTCTAAAGATAGGTTTCCTGAGCACTATAATAGCTCAGCTAGGTATATTCTAGACTCTCATGTTACTGAGAGTGGAATATCAAAGCAGTTAAACTCACTTGCAAAGAAACTCTTTGATCTTACACATGAGCATCTAGSTATTGACAAATCATTTCGCAAAGATCTAAGTATAGCTGCAAAACTCTATCCATGTGGTAATGATATTCATTTTTTCTCTAAAAATAAACACAGTTACTATATACTGCAAAGTGCATTAGAATATGGATATACACATAATCAGATAACATTGATTTCTACACTTTGTAAATATGCAAAGAAAAAACTGCCATCAGATTCACATATAGAAAAGTACAATGAACTACTACCAGATAAAAAAACTATGCATGCTCTTAGTTATATACTATCACTAAGCGTATCTCTTGTAGCTCATAGACCTAGAAATATTGATTTTGAGTTAATGTTTAATGATGGCGTATTGAAGATAGATTCAACAGAGTCTCTTCGCTTGTGCAGAGAGTCTGTATATAAGTTAGATACGATAGAGGGTTTTAAAGTTATATTTTAAAATCTCTGTCCCATTGTAAACTCGAAAGAAGTTGTTTTATCTCCATCTTGTTGATTAAGAGGTTTCGAGAACATTAGCTGAATAGGTCCAACAGGTGAAAACCACTCTAAACCTGCTCCATAACCACCGCGAGAAAATTCTGTCAGTGAATCATCACCTATAAAACCCCAATCTAAGTATGTAACTATTCTCATCTTAGCTTTAGGCACAAGTGGAAAACTAAGCTCTACATTGTTGGAGAAAGTCTGTCTACCACCTATTCTTCTTATTGTTCCATCAGTGTCCGTTACAACAGGAGAGATAGAGTATGACTCATAACCTCTAACACTTCCAAGTCCACCCATGTAGAACTTATCCGCGATTGGTAAGTATCCGGTATCTGCAGCAAAATAGAACCTAGCTTTATATCTAAAGATTGCATCAAAGCCTATGTATTCTTCCAAACCTGTGTATTTAGCAAAGTTAGTTCTACTTTTGAAAAAATCTGCATCTCCCCCAAGTCCTGATTTTTCAAAACCTTGACTTATTGTATAACCCTCTCTTGGAAGGTAGTAATCATCTGTATTATCAAACTTTGTATTTATAAGCACAGAACTCTTAGCATAACTCTCAAAAAATCTTGAATTTGCTACTGTAGAGTTAGCATCTACGTTACTATAAGCATTGTCTGAGAAGCTATAACCTAAGTAGCCGCTAACATGCCTTGAGAACCTATGCCCTGCTCCAATACTAATACCTTGAGAGTCTACACTGTAATCATTATATTCATAGWATGATYTAAARATAGAGAARTTACCACTAAAGTCACTATCGTTGAGTCTCGGGTTTGAAATATTAAATGAGTAGTTCTGAGTCTTTYCAGACTTTTCAGCTTTAACACCCATATTAATACCTGAACCCCAAATATTTCTGTCATTTACAGCTACTGTAACAAGTAGTCCACCATAACTACCATATCCACCACCAAGTTGAACATTACCAGTCGGTGCTTCTTTTACTTTTACAACAAGATCCATAGTAGAATTATCTATTCTTTTTTCTTCAATTGTATTTCCATCAAAGAAACCAAGTCTRCCAAGAGAGTTACGTGAGTCTTTAAGGTCAGTAAGTGAGTACATATCTCCAGGCCCTAGATAAAGTTCTCTACGAATGATTCTATCTAGAGTTCTATTGTTTCCAGAGATTACAACATTTCTGATTTTAACTTTCTCACCCGGTGTGATTTTAAAAACAACTTCAACAGTATGATCTTTTTTATTTTTTCTAAGGTCAGGGACTACTTGAACAAATGCATAACTAAGGTCTGAAATAATTGTTTTTATTTTTTGTGCGTCATCACGGAAAGTCTTAATATTAAAAGCTTCACCTTTTTCAAGACTGATAACTTCATGTATCTTCGCATCATCTATTACATCTGTTACTTGATTGATAGAGATGCCACTTATATGATAAACTTCACCCTCTTCTATCTGGTAACTCATATCAGCGGTATAATGATCAAAGTTTACTCTTACAAACGGCTCATCTACTTTAGCATCTAGGTAACCATACTGCATATACATATCACGGATTCTAAGTGGATCATATGCTAAGTCTGAAAGTTTCATCTCTCCATCATTTCGTCCCCAGAACCAACCCATAAACTGTTGCTCTTTGTTGGCAATAACATCATTAAAAAGGTCTGTATCTAAACCAACTACACCACTATAGTCTAGTTTTTCTATAACAATCTCTTCACCCTCATTTGCAATAAATGTAACTTTTATACTTCCATTATCAAGTGTCTCTTCTTCAATCTCAACAACACTGTCTATCTTGCCGTCTTGTGCTATAGCTTCTTGAATTCTTTTTTTAGCAGCTTTTAATTTTTTCTTATCGTAGAGTGAACCTTTTTTAATCTGAACAACACTGTCTAAAATGTCTTTATCGTTTTCTTTCCAGCCCTTTAGCTCAATCTTAGAGATAATAGCTTTTTCTTTAAAGTGGTAAGTTAGATTACCATCATCAAACTCAACCCAAATATCGTCAAAATAACCTTGTTTGAAATATTTTTTTATTGATTTATCAAGAGTTTTATCATCAATGCTATCACCAACATCAAAGTCAAGCATCCTTAATGCAACAGGCTTAGATATGTGCACCATACCATCATAGTTAATAGACTTTATAGTCATAGCAAATAGGTTCGTTGTTATTAGGGTTAGCATGATTGCTAAAAATATTCTCATTAAGATTCCATACATTATAAAATAAGAAAAGATTTTACCCATTGTGAGGTTAATGTTAAGTAAAAGCAAACTGAAATTAGTGTTTTGGAAGGTACTCATATATTTAGGGGCAATATATAATAAATTAATTAAATGTAATAAATTGTTAAATGAAAGAGACAAAGCACAGACTTTTAGATATACTTGTTGACAATTGATAGACAATTGTCGCACATAGGTCAATATATATTTGATTTTTTGTGTCTAAAAGTAAATGGTACTACGTTGCATACAGCGGAATAGTTCTTTTTTGCGCAGTTTATGTTTGCAAATCATAAATTGAATTTATAAAAGGTAATATTATGAAAAAATTAACAGGGGCACTTTTAAGTGTCATCGCATGTGCATCGTTGGCTAACGCAGATGCAGTTGTAACTCAGTTTGAAGCACCTAAAGCTAGTTCAGAGTTTGATAAAGTAGAATTAGCTTTACATGGTAACTTAACATTTACATACCAAGTCTTAGAGAATGACTACACTCCCTCAACTGGTACAGCAGTAGAGCTTCAAGCGGGACTTATCCTTCCTACAGCGGATCTTATTATCAATGCAAAAATTTTAAGCGGCTTTAATGTAAAGCTACAAACAATGCTCTCTTCTCATCACCATCATGAGACATATGTAAAAGGTGGAGAAGCTACAATTGATAATTTAGATTTTATATCTGAAGGATTTCTAAAAGGCTTTATGAATGACGCTACTATTAGAATGGGTGTAAATGATATTAACTTTGGTGATGCTCACTTTAGAAGAAATGATAATGCAGGTGTTTTCAGTAACCCATTTGTAAACAATATGGCAGTAGAATCTTATGAAGCGGCAGCATTTATCGATATTTTTTATAGAATTCCTTCAGTAGATTCTTTTGTAGTGGTTGGTGTTACTAATGATCAGGTAAACCCTGATGATGTTGTAGCGAGCGAATACTCATCGTCAACACCGGCTGTATATGCAAAAATAGGCTATGACAAGCAACTCAATGATGCCCTAAGAGTAAGAGTCTCACAATCTCTCTTCCATAATAGCGGTAATGGAAATAACAGTTTATATAATGGTGATAAGGCAGGTACTTTGGCAACTTCTGTTTTTGGAGGCACTGGTGGTTTTGGTTCAGGTTGGAATGCAATGTCTGGATACTATGAATTAACAGCATCTATGACAAATGCATTTGTTAAATATAATGATACAGAATTTTTTGCACTAGTAGAAATTGCAGATGGATCTAAAACGGATGATTCTAGTTTATCATTAACGCATTATTCTGCAGATGTTGTTCAAAGATTTTCTAATGATAGATTTTATGTTGCGGCAAGATATGAATACGCAACTGTTGAGAAAGATGGAGATACAACTGATGATAGCTTGAGTCAAGTTCAAGCTACAGTAGGTTGGTTTTTATCTAAAAATGCTATGGCWAAAGTTGAGTACATAAAACAAGAAAGAAAGAATTGGTCTACATATGTAGGTGATGCCAGCTTTGACGGTTTTATGATTTTAACAGCATTAAAATTCTAAGGATAAACATATGAAAAAGTTAATTTTAATATTAGCTATATTTTCAACTTTTGTTTTTGCACAAAGTAGTGTAGAAGTACTTGGTACTTCTACGCTTCATGATTGGAAAATGGCTTCAGAGAGCTTGGAAGTAAGCATGGCTCAAGAAAATGGAAAGTTTACAAAACTTGATGTATCTATGATAATTGAAACTTTAAAAAGTGGTGATAGCGGTTTAGATGATAATGCATATGAGGCTATGAAGATAGATAAATACAGCACTATTAGTTTTTCTCTGTTAGAGCAAAAAGATGATGGTTCAATTGTCGCTTTATTTAAAGTTCTTGATAAAGAACAAAAAAAAGTATTAAAACCAGATTTGATAGAAGATGGACATATTGCAGGTAGTTTTAAAGTTAAAATGACTACTTTTGGGATTGAACCACCAAGTTTTTTATTTGGTGCTATGAGTGCGGGTAACGAGATAACAATCAAGTATGATATCAGAAAACCTTAGATAAGATATTAAGCTACTTTAAGTAAATTGTGACATAATTTGATAACTAAATAAAAAAGAAGAATATGAATGTAGCAATAGTAGGACTTGGACTTATGGGTGGGTCGTTAGCACTGAGTCTAAAAAAATTAGATTTTATCGAAACAATAGTTGGAAGTGATCACAATAAAGAGCACCAAAAGCAGGCATTAGAACTTGGTTTAGTAAGTAAAATAGTAGACTTTAAAGAAGTTAAAAACTATGATGTAATCTTTTTAGCTATCCCTGTTGATGGAGTAATTTCTGCACTTAAAAATTTAACAAATATTAATGAGAGCACTACTGTTATTGATTTGGGAAGTACAAAGTCTAAAATAGTATCTTCTATTCCTCCATCTATAAGAAAAAACTTTATCGCAGCTCACCCTATGACCGGAACAGAAAATTTCGGTCCAGATGCAGCTGTTGAAGGTCTTTATGATAATCAGGTAGTCGTTCTATGTGATTTAGAAGATAGCGGAAAAACTCAACAACAAGTTAGCAAAAAAATATTTAAAGCTCTGGGTATGAGAAAGTACTTTATGGGAGCAAATGAGCACGACCGCCATGCAGCTTTTATATCGCACATGCCTCACGCTATATCTTACTCTATTGCTAACACTGTTATGAAACAAGAGAACAAACACACTATTTTAGCTCTTGCAGCCGGTGGGTTTCGTTCTATGAGTAGACTTGCCAAAAGTTSACCAGATATGTGGGAAGATATCTTTAGACAAAACAAATCGAATCTTCTTGAAGCCATAGAGCTTTTTGAGGGTGAACTCAAGATGCTAAAGAAGAGTATAGAAAACGATGAATGGAGCGAAGTTAATAAAACCATGGATGATGGCTATAAACTTCATGATATTTTAGACTAACTTGTACTTTTTAACCAGTTCTTTTAAAAGTTTTTTATCAAGATCTATCTTAGCATTTGAGTAGAGATTTTGCTCTAAAATATCAATTATCTTTTGTACATCTTCATCATCTTTATATGGAAGTAATTTTATAAGTAAAGTTTTATGATCTTTAAYACAAAAGCTTTTTTCTTTSTTAAGTAGTTTCCATKGTTTAAACATCATTAACAATAGACCAGAAACTAAACCAAGTATAAAAATCACTATAACATAAGCATTTGACACTGGTGTGCTAGCTTCTACAACAGGTTGCTCAATAACTTCTCTTTTTATAGTTAGTTCTTCTTTTGGTTTTGCATTTTTTACTTTTATATTTATCTCATTTGTTGAGATAGTTTTTATCTCTTTAGTTGTTGGATCAAAATATTTTAAAACAAATGGGGCAATAACAAAGTCTCTCTCTGCAACAAAAGCTATTTTTTGTATTAGTTTGTTGCCATTAACGACTATTTTCTCATCAAAAATATTTACACCATCTATGTAAGGTTTAAAACTTTTTATATCTTCTAGATTACCATTTCCAAGAACCTCTATAGTAAGGTTTAGCGCTTCACTTGGATTTATCTCCGACTTATCTGCAGTTGCCAAAATACTGAAGTTACCAACAAGATCAACTCCTCCAGGAAGAGGTTTAACATCTACACTCAACTCATTTGAGTAGTAAGTTCTCCATTTTATCTTTGGTATCCATGCACCCCAACTATCACGCACATGTGCCCTAGATGCTATACGCATCTGAGCCTTAGTAATGTCAAGTTTACCAACTCTTTGAGCTGCCATAGTGTAGACTACTTTTGAAACAGAGTACTTTCCATCCTGACTTCTTTGTGGTTTTGATTCACCCTTGATCCAAAAACCTTTTAACTCAGGTGCTATAAACTTACTGTCAACTGCTTCAGCCCCAGCTTTATGCTTAAACAGAAGTATAACCTCAAAAGGTTCACCTACAAAGATTTCTTTGGCATCTGTTATAAGTTCTAGTATAAAATCAGCATCTTTATTTGCAACAACTTTACCTACTTTTATCTCAACTGAGTTACTTTTCTCTAACTTAGAATCTATCTCTACTTCTATAGGCTCTATCACACAACTCTTTTGTGGCATAAACTTATAACTAAGAATATTGCTTCTAGATATATCTCCGTTTATCATCTCTATAGATGTTTGTGAACTTGTAGAGATTACATCAGTTCCACAAAGACTATGTATAATAGGTCTCTCAACATCTCTCCCAGAGATATGCAGAGAGTAAGTAACCATTTCACCTACTTCTATACTTGTAGCATCTACAGTTGCTTTAACGCTTGCTTGCACTGAAAGTTGTATCAAAAGTAAAAATAAGACTATTTTACCAAGGTTTTTCATTACTATTTTCCTTCATAGTTTTTTGCTCACCAAGTTTATATAGGTAAGTATTTTTTTGTAAATTAAGCTGATCTAACCATTTAGCTTCTTCAGCATCGCTCATCATCTCTTTAGATAAACTTTGAGCTTTACTATCTTCTTGAGAGCTTTTTTTATCATCATCTTTATCAAGTTTTTCTAACTGTTCTTTTTTATCTTTTTCATTCTTTTTATCTTGAGCCTTCTTTTCATCTGACTCTTTTTCTTTTTTAGACTTCATATCATCCTGACTTTGCTCTTTATCTTTAGACTCTTTACTTTTTGAACTGTCTTCCTCTTTTTTAGACTTATCTTTTTTATCTGAATCTTTGTCTGCTTCTTTAGACTCTTGTGATTCACTTTTATCATCTTTAGTTTTATCTTTGTTATCGTTTTGTTTATCACTCTTTTTAGAATCTTGTTTTTTCTTTTTAAGTAGTTTTTTTACTGTTTCTAGGTTCTCTCTAGTATCTTTATCTTCTTCTATTTTAAGAGACTTTTCATAGGACTCTACCGCTTTTTGAAGGTTTTGTCCTTTTGCATGAGCATTACCCATATTAGAAAAGTTCTTCGCTCTTAAGCTCTTGTCATCAAAAGTTGCCCTCTCATATAAGTTCACAGCTTCTTCATATTTTTTTTGTTTATAAAGAGAGTTTCCTGCATTAAAATAACCCTCTCCTTTTTGAGACTCCTCAGCATACTTCTCATACACTTGTCCAGRCTTTTCATAGTTCTGAGACTTATAAGCTTCTTTTGCCTCTTTAATATCCATAAAGTCTAACATACCGGCGTTAAGATCTACAGATGCAGCGATAAACAGAGAAAGAAGTATGAATGATGGAAGTTCAACCTTCACTCTCTTACTCATAGAACTAGTAGCGATAAGTAAAATAAAAAGAGCCATGCCTACAGGGAAGTAAAAAAGAGGAATATATTTATGTATCACTTCACTTTTTAACTCTTTTGCTTTTGTGATACTCTTTATCTCTCCCAGCATTGCATTTATATCTGAGGATGAAGTTGTATTTTTAATATACACGCCACCACTTGAAGTTGCCAGTTCTGAAATATTTTCATTTAGTTTTGAGACTAATATCTCACCATGCTGTTTTATAAAAGTTCCATTTTTAAGCTTTATTGGAGCACCACTTGTTGTTCCGACACCCAATATAAAAACAACTATATTACTTTTTTTTGCAAGTTCTATCTCATCTGAAAAGTCTTTAGAGTCTCCACCATCACTAAAAATGAGAAGGTATTTTTCATCTTCACTATTTTGTGACTTTGARAAGACATCCAAGATAGATAAAAAATCTGTTCCCTTTTGAGTAATGGAAGTTGTATCTAACTGTTTAAGTAAAAAACTAACCGCTGTTGTATCAAAACTAAGAGGTGAAACAAGATATGAATTTTTTGCAAAAGCCATAATACCAATACGCTCATCAGGGGCTTTAGAGAGTAAAGTAAGAGCTTTTTGTTTTGCAAGTTCTAGTCTGTTTGGGTAGACATCTTCAGCAAGCATCGAGTCTGAAATATCAAGAGCTATCATGATATCTGCACTCTTGGCTTTAACTAGCACTTTTCCATCATCAATCACAGGCTGAGCAAGTGCCAGGATTATAAAAAATCCTATCATTAAAAAGAGTGCATTTCTAGCTTTAAGGGATAAAGTGTTTGCACTAACTCTAAGCTTCTCCATCACTTCCTCAGAAAAGAAATGTGCCTGAGTCTCTTTTTGAGTAAGAAGAAGTCCAAAGAGTATAAAAAGAGGCGGTAACATATAGTACAAAAACTCAGGATGTAAAAAACTCATGCATTTCCCCTTTTATTTCTTAGGTATACATATAGCATCAGTGATATTAAAGATATAAAAAGAGGATAAACATAGTAGTAATGCAGGTATGAAAAAGTCTCAGCTTTTATCTCTGACTTTTCCAGTGCATCTATCTCTTTATAGACCTCTTCAAGTTCAGTTGCACTAGCTGCTCCAAAAGCTTTTCCACCAGTTTTTTCAGCTATCTTTCTTAGAACTTGTATATTATATTCATGTGGCATTCCTATACCGATAGGATAGACTTTTATCTTCTCTTTAACCGCCATATCAATAGCTATATCAAATGGTATTCTATCTACTTCAGCTGTAGAGTGTCCGTCTGTAAGCAAAATAGCAACCTTACTTTTTKACTCACTCATCTTTAAAAGATTAACTCCTTGAGCTAAAGATGTAAAAAGAGCTGTATACTTTCCAGCCATTCCTATATAGAGCTGAGAAACTATCTTATTKAAAATATTTTCATCATAGGTCAGAGGAGATGCTATAAAAGAGTAAGCTCCAAAAACAACTAGACCTATATTGTCATTTTTTCYCTCTTTTATAAAATTACTAACTATCTCTGTAACTACATCAAATCTTGTAAGCTGAGGATTTTTAACATCAAACCCTTGTGCTTTCATAGACTGAGAAGCGTCTAGGATAAGTGCTATTTCATAACCWTYTTTTGGYTCYAAYTCATAAGGTTCATCTTTTACAGGTGACATCAAAGTTAAGATAAGCATTATAATTCCTAACCATTTTAAAAATAGTAGAAGCTTAGATGCAGAGACAGAAGTTTTCATAAACTGACCGGTATGAGGAAAGTACAAAGATGGAAGTTTCATCTTACATAGAGAAGCACAGGCTATGAAAAAAAAGACAAGAAAGACAAGCTTGGGGAACTCAAAATAAAGTCCGTCAAACATCAATCATGCCCTTGTAAACTTCTATATATCCTATCACTTCAGTATCAAAGATATCAACCTCTTTTCTGTATTTGTAAGATTCTAATCTTTGCACRATAYTATTATACATCTCTAAATGTCTTTGACTATCATCTTTAAAAGTAAGCCCAAGAGAGGTAATCATATATGCTGCATGTTTTGTATTACTTAGGTCTATTGAACTGATAATCTTATAGTGTTCTTTGCGTATGTTATAAGCATTTTTAGCTTTAATATATTTGTATATTAAATAGATGATTCCTAAGAGAATAAGAAGTGATACAAAGCTCACTCCCAAAAGATAATACAAAGAGTATTCTTCYATATCAACTATAGGTTTTATATCATGAAGTGGTATATCAAAAATCTGTTTCTTTTCTTGCATCTACCTACCCTCGAACAGTCTGCGAAGCTCTACACTTGCTATACTGTGCGTATATATTTTAGTAAACCTTATCTGATCTTTTCTAAAAGTCTCATATAGTTTATGGTCATGTGCGACAACTTTTTTAGCATAGGCTTCTACACTTGATTTATTAAAATCACCTTCTAGAGCTGCACCGCTCTCCGGATCAACCAAAGATGCAAAACCCATTTCAGGTGGTTTTTCTTCAAGTCTGTCTCGAACTACGACTGCTACAACTTCATGTTTTTTTGCCAGTAGTTTAAAGTCAGGTATCTCGAAAAAATCTCCAATAACCAAGATAAGTGATTTTCKTCTTARWCGTTTATWCARAGTATCWGCTATRACTTTAAARTCWACTTTTTYATTAATWGCATTAAARTCTAAAATYTCWGMWACAYYYTTKTGAATYTGRTGAAGTTTYTTRCTTRRTTTWGAGTTTGAWAWYWKSMKRKCWGWWMNAGAGNAKATKRAYKAWGTWWGTCGCCATTTTTTAGAGTTGAAAAACTAAGAAGTGCGAATATCTCAGCTATAGTCTCTTGTTTAAATTTTTTAGAGCCAAAATGAACACTTCCATTTAAAACAGAAGCTAGAACGACATTTAACTCTCTCTCTTCACGAAAGATCTTAATAAATGGTTTTTGCATCTTAGCTGTAATATTCCAGTCGATATGACGTATATCATCACCGGCCATATATTCACGAAGCTCAATAAAGTCGTAACCTTCTCCTTGAAAGATAGAGGGGTTGTTACCGACCATTTCACTAAAGACTTGTCGTCTTGCCCGAACTAGAATTTTTTGAAGTTTACTCATATTTTGCTATCTCAGTTYTAAAAATCATTAATTATTATTCATAGGATTATAACTAAATGGGGTTAATGGTTAGTGAAAAATATAGTAGTTAAAGTTTATGTTTAATAAGATATAACATTATTGATGCTAGAATAGGTACAGCACTATAGATAGTGTAATATTTATTATATGGTTTAACATGTTTAATTTATCGATTACTCAAAGGTATATACCTGCCGTTTTACTGGTGGCTTTTTTTATCATAATCGCCAACTTACTCACAAAAAGCGTAATTAACTCGAATGAAGAGTATGGTAAAATCATCAATATTAGTGGTAAACAAAGAATGCTCTCTCAAAGGTTAGTAATTCTAGGTAAAAACTATATTACGAAAAAGAACAAGTCTACAAAAAGTGAACTTCAAGATGCAATTGATGAGATAAGTTCAAGTCATCAATATCTACTAACGAAAGTTTTCACACAAAAACTAAACTCTATCTACTATGATAAAGGTCTCAATAAAGAGCTAGAAAAATATATACTAAATTTTAAAAATTTACTTTTAACTCAAGATGAACAATACCTTATAAAATCAAGAAACTCTTCAAAATCTGTACTGACCAAACTTGATAAAGCCGTAAAAGAGTATGAAAAATATTCATATTCACAACTCGAAACTTTAGCTAATTATGAGTTTTACTTGATGCTTACAACTCTCTTTGTTTTACTTCTTGAAGTATTCTTCATTTTTAGACCTGCCGCAAAAAGGATAGAAGAGGATACTCTTGAGATCAGAAACAAAGAGGAGTATGAAAAAGCTGTCATAGAGTCAAATAACAATGCTATTATTGCTATAGATGAAACTTCTAAGATTACTACTTACAACCAAAAAGCAGAGCAAATGTTTGGTTGGACTAAAGAGGAGATGCTAAACAGAAGAAATCTTTCAAAAATAGTCCCTCCAAAGTACAAAGAAAAGCATAATAGTGCTTCACTAAACTTTCTAAAAACTGGAAAATCGTGTGGTATATTAGGTAAAGAGCATGAGCTCGAAGCTATGAAAAAAGATGGTTCTATTTTTCCTATTATAATTTCCTTTGGTTCAAAGTATAAAGCAGATGGAGCCCTTGTCGTAGCAAATATATCTGATATTACTATTCATAAAGAAAATGAAAGCAAACTAAAAACTTTGAATGAAAACCTTGAAGCTATTATTAACGAAAAGACAAAAAAACTACAAGATATAAATGAAAACCTTGAGTATCTTATTGAGACAAAAACAAATGAAAATATCAAACAGTTAGAGATCATACAAGAACAGTCTAAACTAGCTTCTATGGGAGAGATGATTGGTGCAATTGCTCATCAATGGAGACAACCTCTAAATGAGATAAACATGAGTATTCAAAATCTTGATGATGACTATAGTGATGGTTTGATAGATGAAGAGTTTATAGATAAGTTTATAGATAAAAACAAAAAGACTGTTAAGTTTATGAGCAATACTATTGATGATTTTAGAAACTTTTTTAGAATTGACAAGGTTAAAGAAAAGTTTAGTATAAAAGAGGCTATTACCTCGACCATATCTATTCTCTCAGCACAACTTAGTGGTTATAATATTGAGATAACACTCAGTGGTGATGATTTTGAAATAAATGGTTTTAGGAGTGAGTTTCAACAGGTTATTTTAAACCTTATAAACAATGCTAAAGATGCACTAATAAGCAATAATATAAAAAATGCAAATATAAATATAAGACTAAAAGACAACTCTGTTGATATTGAAGATAATGCCGGTGGTATACCAAAAAATATAATAAGCAGAATATTTGAACCATACTTTACAACTAAAGATCAAGGTAAAGGAACAGGTATCGGTTTATATATGTCAAAGATGATTATTGAAGATAATATCGGCGGGACTATAAAGGCTAAAAATAGTAAGAATGGTGCAATATTCACTCTAGGATTTAGTAATGAATGAATACTTTAACATAGCAACTATTCTTTATGTAGAAGATAATGATGGTATTAGATATGAGACTTCAAAAGCTTTAAATAGATATGCCAAAGAACTCTTTGTAGCAAAAGATGGTCAAGAGGGGTTGGCTCTATATAAAAAATATAAACCAGATATAGTAATAACAGATATTAAAATGCCGAATATGTCTGGTATAGATATGTCAAAAGCAATTAAAAAGATAAATAGTGAACAAACTATCATAATAACAACGGCACATAATGAAAGTGCCTATTTTATGGAAGCTATTGAACTTCAGCTCAGTGGATTTATTTTAAAGCCTGTTGATAAAAGTCTATTAAGAAATAAGATAGTAGAAATAGTAAAAACTATCCTAAAAGACAGAGAGTTTGAAAAATATAAAGCTCTGATGGAAGAGATAGCAAACCTCCAAAACAACATTATCATAGTATATGATGAACTGTACAATATGATATTTGCAAATAAGATGTTTATAGAGTTTTTTCGGACTAAAACTAKAAAAGAGTTTGAAAAGAAATTTGGAAGTATTGAGAGTACTTTTATACAACATCATGATTTTTATTTTATAAAAAACTATGACATATATCACTGGCTACAAGATATTGTAAACTATAATGACAAGAAATGTATTGTATCTATCGTAGACCATAGGACTATGTCTCCAAAATCCTTTTTAATCAAGATTAAAACTATAGATGCTACTAAACATAAAATATGTACTTTTACAGAGATTACAACTATGGTAATTGAAAAAGAAGAATTAGAGAAAAAAGCATTTGTTGATGAATTGACAAATATTGCTAATCGTGCAAAATTCAATCAAGTCCTAGAAAGTGAATTAAAAAAATTTAAAAGATATAGAGATAACCTTTCTCTAGTTATATTTGATATCGATTACTTCAAAAATGTCAACGATTCATTTGGACATCAAATAGGTGACAATATCTTGTCAAACTTAGCACAACTTGTTAACTCTAATATTAGAGATGTTGATTTTTTTGCAAGATGGGGTGGAGAAGAGTTTGTAATTTTACTACCAAATACAGAGCTAAATGCTGCTGTTGCATTTTCTGAGCATATTAGAGAATATATAGAGGAGTCTATTTTTACAAAAAATATAAAGATAACATGTAGTTTTGGAGTATCGCAAATAGACAAAATAGATAATGAAGAAAGTTTTTTTAAAAGAGCAGATGACGCTCTCTATATAGCAAAAAAGACAGGAAGAAATAGAGTAGAGAGCCTTTAACTAAAGGCTTTCAACAAACTATGGAATAGCTACAGTCTCTAAAACTTTTTGGATAATCTCATCAGTTGTAATACCTTCAGCCTCAGCCTCATATGTTAAAACAATACGGTGACGCATAATCTCTTTTGCAATGTAGGCTACATCAACAGGAGTTACAAAATCTTTACCTCTTAGGTATGCCATAGCTTTTACAGCTTTAAACATGTCGATACTCACACGTGGAGAAGCACCAAACTGGATAAAATCTTTTAACTCATCAAGCCCATAATCACTAGGGTTTCTAGTTGCACTTACAAGCTCGATAATATACTCTTCAACCTCTGCATCTATATGAATAGCTTTAATATCTTTTTTTAACTCTTCTAAATCAGCATGAGACACTACAGGTTCTATAGTCTCAAATTCTCCGCTAGATATTCTTCTTGCAATTTCAAGCTCTTCTTCTTTTGTATTGTAATCAACTACGATTTTTAACATAAATCTATCTAGCTGAGCTTCTGGAAGTTGGTATACACCCTCTTGTTCAACTGGGTTTTGTGTAGCCATAACAAAGAAAGGAGGATCTAACTTAAATGTAGCATCTCCTAGAGTAACCTGCTTTTCTTGCATAACTTCAAGTAGAGCTGATTGTACTTTTGCAGGAGCACGGTTAATCTCATCTGCTAAAAGAAGGTTTGTAAAGATAGGACCTTTTTTTATTTTAAAAGTGTTGTTTTGTGGATCATAAATTTCTGCTCCGAGTATATCTGAAGGCAAAAGGTCAGGAGTGAACTGAGCCCTTTTAAAATTCAAACCTAACGATTTTGCTAAGGCATTAACTGTTGTAGTTTTAGCAAGTCCCGGAACACCCTCGATAAGTATATGTCCCTCACATAAAAGCGCAATAAGAAGACCATCAATCATYYTKTCTTGCCCTACAACTACTTTAGCAACCTCNTTTTTTATCGTTTGTATCTTAGAAACCATGCGTAAATGACCTTGTTTTTAATCTGACGTAAGTATATCTAAGAGGGGTTAATGATTGCTGAATTACTATCTTCTTTCCATCTTTTTAAAAATTCACTTCTCTCATAGGTCTCACAGCCTAGCTTTTGCTTGTACTCCATATGAGAGTGTCCTAAGTTCCAAAACTTAAAACCATTTTTTTCTAGAAATTGTGCCAATAGTACTAAYTGCAAATTACCATAGTTGTTATACTTTTTTTCTTTTAAACTAAAACCACTTAGACTTGTATATGTAGTTCCTATGATATAACCTACTTCTCCAGCTATAACTTCATCTCTGTCTTTTGAAATCACTTCAGCAGATATTATCTTGAAGTTTTTCAYCTCATAAGCTCTTGCATATAATTTTTTGAGAAGTTCTAAATACTCTTCTTTTAGCCAGTTATATTTAKGCTGTGAGCAAATATTTTCAAGCACTTCTTGAAATCTGTTGTTTATAGAAAATGTATAGCTATTTCCCGTAAGTAGTTTTTGTACTTTTTTTGAAATATGTAGATTTTTAAAATCTAAAATAGCATAATCAAATTGTAGTTCAGGAAGTAGTACTAGTCCACCTTTTGTGTCATATGTTGTACTAATAAATCCAGCTTTTGCAAGTTCTACATAAAACTCTTCAGACCAATCATCACTCCAGTAGTAAGAATTTTCCATATCTAAAGATATCAGTTCTTCAAAGTAAGTTGTATCTTTTAATTTTTCATGAGTTATGTAGTATATTTGAGGTTGTTTGTACATATTGGAAGTATAGGGCAAATTAATCTAGTTTAAGATTAATCCCTATAACTTCATTGATACCTTGAGATTTGATATCTTGTTCTAAATGAATAGAAGCATTTTTATATGCACTGGCCATTGAGCCATTGTATCTCTCTTTAACAATTACTGACTTACCGCCTATACGTTGCTTTTTATCAAAAACACCTACATTCACAGTTAAAATAGCTATTCTGCCACTAATTCTATCGGTAGTATTTATCTTTATCTGTACTGCATTTCTCTTAGAGCTAGTAACGTTATAACCGTTCTGAGCAAGATAATTTTTTATGCTATCAGCAAATTTAGCAGATTTTCTATTTCCACTGACAAAAAACTTCAAACTTGTAGACTCTGCTAAAAACTCTTTTTCTTTTTTATTTATGAAGTCTAAATTTTCTTTTTTGTTAAAACTTTTATCAAGTTCTGCAATTATTAAAACTTCAGACACTAGTTCGCTTGCACTCTGGGATAACTCTTTTTTAGTGTTGTATCTAGTTAGAGCATCTCTGCCTTTAAGATCAGCATATTTTTGAGATATACTTTTTTTCTGAACTTCTAAATTTTCTTTAAGACCTTTTACAAACTTTTGTTTATCTGTCTCAATCATAACAGCAAACTCTCTATAACTAACTTTATGTGATTTAATAACCTTGTAGTTATTTATTTTCACTTTAGATACGCCAGACTTTATCTGGTTTTTAACGTTAGAGCTTACAAATGCACCTTGAACTTCTTCATTACTTTCGTATGTAGATTCTATTGTTGTGCCAAGTTTAGCAATCATGTCACTTAAAGCGGCTTTGATTGCGCCCTCTCTATCAGACTCAACACTCATACCATACATAAATTTATCATTGTCACTAGGAAGTGGAGCACTTATCCATGCAGGTAGTACTTTTGGAGCGGGTTTTGCAGCCGGAGTGGCAGCCAAAGAGCTACCACCACAACCTGTAAATATTAGAGCTGTAGATATTAATAGTAAAGAACTTTTAATTACTCTATTTTTACTTAGCATTCATTTGCTTCTTTGCTTCGTCTCTTTTCTCAATTGATCTATCAATTCTAGAAAGAGCTAAGTTAATTTCATCAACAGGTTCAACTGTTAACTCATCAGCCATCATATAAGATTTTTTAGCTTCATCAAGTTTACCACGTGCTTCTTTAACTACACCAAATACAAAAGCAACTACATAAGATTTACCGTCAACTTCATCAAGTAAGCCCTGTAACATCTTCTCTGCTCTATCCATACGACCAGCTTTAATATACGCTAATGATGTCTCAAAAGTCTTTTCTTGTTTATCAGTTACGTTATCTAATTCTATCTTATCAAGTAGTGCTACATTGAAATAGATATAGTGAGGAGTTAGCTTATATACAAACTCGCTAGCGATTGCTGAAGTAAGTCTGTTTAGAGCTTGACCTTTAGAAAGAATAGCTCTTCTACATGAATCTCCACTATACTCTTTGCTGATAGTATCACCGTAGATGATAGAGCCAGTTTCAACATTTACAATGTTTATGTTAGCAGAAACCTCAGCTTGAATAGTCTTACAAGTAACTGTATAGTGTTTATATCTAACACATCCAWCTTTGCTCCACTTAAGACATTTCTCTCTACTTTCTCTGTATTTATCAGTAGTCGCTGTAGCAGAAGATATTTCTCCATTKATTACAGCCTGAGCACCAATTAAYTTACCRACTTTTGTAGCAGTTGCCTCATCCATTAACTCTGATGATTGAAGTTTTTGCTCAGCCATAATCTTATCTAAATCTTTTCTACTAACAACAGTAAAGTATCTCTTTTTATCAAGCTTATGCTTAGCTATTTGAGACTCAATTTTACCAGATAGACCATGTCTATCATTTCTAAAACCACTAATTGCAACTTTCTTCTTTGTAGCCATTTCTCCAACCTCAGCTGGATCCWATGCTTTGATTCTAACCTTCTGAGCACAACCACTCATTAGTAGTGCAACAGCAGATGCCGTTAGTAACAGTTTTAGTGATAATTTCATTTATCTTCCCTTTAAAAAATTTAATCAATTCTAGTTAAAAATCATTTAACTCTATATTAATTTTTCATATATTACTGTTTTAAATAAAAATTTCTTTCTAAAGCTTTTAAACTTCTGTTATTAACTATTATTTACATGCCATTTAACTTGTTTAATAGCCTTTTAGCTTCTTTTAAAGAGCTTATTTCCTTTGATGCTACTTCTTCTATAAACCCTTCATACTTCCTTGCATCTGTTAAAGCCAAGATCACCATAAGTTCATCCAAAGATTTTGCCTTCTCTATCTTTACTTGAAATGTCGCATCTACTGAGTTTGATTTTCTTACTCGTTTAAAATTTATCTTTGCAAAAAGAAAACCTGCTATAAAGGTCAATATATAATATATAAAGTCAAAACTAAACTCAAACCCTTTCTCTTGGAAGTCTAGTAACTCTTCTTTTTTATAAGCTTTAGTGACTTCTACCATGCTTGCGTTGACTAGCATCTCTTTAACTCTTTGCTCTTTTAGATCAAAATACTCTATTTTCACTTCTGGAATTTTAAAATCTTTCTCACTAACAAAGGCAAATTTCTGACTCCATGATCCTTTGTATCCATTTTTTGTAAGTTTTATGTTCTGTATAACTTTTTGAGAGAATATCTTCACGCCCTCTATTTCAAATACAATAGATTTTAAAGCCTTAAAATTTCCGCTTCCCTCTATATTTATTTCAAGATGATAAGGCTCATAAGCTTTTAACTTCTCTTTGTCTTTTTTGACATTTAAAACAAACTCACCAACCAAGCTAGTACTACTTTGTTTTACATTTACTACCACTGCATCTTGCCTTATAAAACGCTCTGAAAACTCTTCATAGTCAGCATTATCACGACCAAGTACCGTATTTTCTATAGAATCTTTATTAGTTTTTTTCATTGTTGTATCAAAAATAAACTTCTGCTCACCGGAGTGTTTTACAAAAGCAACAAATTCAAATGTATTTATTTTTTTACCATCTTCTATTTTTTCAGTTTCACTAAAAATTTCAACTCTGTACTGATTGTTATCTACAACTGGATTAAATTCTATAACATAAAGACCTGCTGCATCACTATACTCACAGATATACTTAAGATATATAGCCTCATTTGTCATTGCCTCAGTTTTATCGGCTTGAACACTCCACTTATACGTAGATGCTGCGAGATTTAGGTTTAAAAATATTAATATAATTAAAATCACTCTACCAAGGTTGTTTCTCATTAACTCCCCTTTTATTTATTAGTTCATACTGCTTTGAACTTAGTTTTGCTTTGCCGGAATTTAGATCTATTTTTGATTCCGATTTGGTCTTCTTCCCCTCATTCTCAGCTCCACTACTTGCACTTGCAGTCACTTTCATATTTGAGCTACCACCCTCTTTTTTCTTTTTATTTAACTCTTTCTTTTTAGCAGTTGATGACTTTTTGGATGTTTTTTGCTGACCTGTACTCATCTGCTTCTGCTCTGCTACATCTTTTATATGTCTAAGATTCTCATCGGCTTCTTTAGAGTAACTAAGAGTTAGTGACTTCAAATAAGCATCTCTGGCTTTTTTAAACTCTTTTAGTCTTACAAGAGAGTTACCCATATTGTAAAATACTACTGACTTAAACTCTGCATTTGCAGATTTTACTCTCTCGTAACTATTAAACGCCTTTTCATACTCTCCACTTTTATAGTAAGAGCTAGCCTTTTTAAACTCTTGCTTGTTTTTATCTTTAAAGTACTCTAAAACATTTGCTTCCAAACTTACTCCAAAGAGAAGTAATATAGCTAACAGATGCCTTTTAAGTGTTGTTACACTCACTAAAAAAGAAATAATGGCCAAGACTATTAAATAATAAAAAAGTTCCATATTTTGGATAACAGTGGTTTGAGATTTTTTATCATCTGTTTTTTGATTTTCCAGTGCATCTGTGAGTTCATCAAAACTTTTTGTATAGACTCCACCAGTAGCATCTGAGATAGCTTTTATCGCCTTATTCTCTCTACTCACTACTATGTCATTAGTCTCATCTTTTAAAAGCTCTCCATTTTCTAAACTTAGAGTTCCACCGCTCTTAGTTGCAAGCATAAAGACATTTACAATAAGAGAGTTCTCTTTTGCATATTTTGCTTCTTCTTCATAGGATACTTCATCAGCACCATCACTCAGTATTACCATACTCAAATTTTTTGACTTTGACATCTTTCTTGCTAGCTTCAAAGCCGGCATTATGGAACTGCCTTTTGTGATTATAAGCTTATCATCAAGAGCATTAAAGAGATGCTCTAAAAGTTCACTATCTTCTGTCATTGGTGAGAGTRCTATTGCATTTGTRGTAAAGCCAAGWATTCCAAATCTACTTTTTTGTTCACTCTTTATAAGAGTGTTTAAGACTTCTTTTGCCTTTTTTAGTCTTGAAGGTGCTATATCGTTCGCTTGCATAGAGTATGATAAATCAACTGCTATTACAACATCACTTAACACCTGTTCACTTTTTATAGGTTCCTGTTCTAGTACAGGACGAGTAAGGGCTAAGACTATAAGAACAAAGGTAACAATATAACCAAGCGATGTGACTCTTAAATCTTTAAAATCTTTTTTTATAAAACCTGCAACTAAAAATAGAAACAACCAAAAGTACTCAGGATGCAAAAAACTCATTTTCTTGTCTCCCTATATAGTAAAAATAGAAGTAGTCCAGATGCTAAAAGTAAAAATATTTGATAAAAGTACTCTTTTAAAAGATATTCTCTGCTCTTAATATTTGAGGATTCCAGTTTATCAATTTTTTTATATACTTTTTTGAGCTCTTTTGCAGATGTCGCACTGAAAAATTCTCCGGAACTATCTTTAGCTATAGTTTGCAGGAGAGCTTCATCAGCTTCACCTYTATTGCCAATAGCAATAGTATATATTTTTATATTTTGCTCATTTGCTAGTTTTGTAGCCTCTTTAGGTGAGATACTTCCGCTGTTGTGTTCCCCGTCACTAAGAAGTACTATTACTTTACTCTTTGCCTTAGAGTATTTAAAAGAGCGCACACCCATAGCTATAGCTTCACCTATCGCTGTATTTTGCCCAGCCATACCTTGAGTAAGATAGCCTAGCATCTGAATAACTATCTCTTTTTCATAAGTAATCGGAGAAGCTATAAAAGCAAAGTCGCCATAAAGGACTACCCCGACATTATCACTTATTCTCTTTTGAATAAACTCAGATGCTATTATTTTAGTAATCTCAAACCTGCTGAGTCTTTTACCCTCACTAAACTCATCCTCAATATCAAATCCTGAGGAGTTCATAGATCCACTGGCATCTATAGCAAGTACAATATCTTTACCGTGTCTATTGTTTGGACTCAGTTTATCTACTACTATCGGTGATGCAAGTGCAATACAAAGAAAAATAAATATCAGAACCTTTATAATCCACTCTAGCTTCAAAAAGTTTTTCTTTGCAGACAAGAACTGAAGATGCACAAAATAGACAGGCTTCATATACTCTTTACATTTGTATAAACAGTAAATTATAGGTATAAGTAAAAAAATCAAAAAAGGATATTCAAAACTGTAATAATTCRTTGTTATATTCTACCGAAAATAATAT
>NVRL01000007.1 GCA_002732645.1 Sulfurimonas sp.
GCTAGATGTACCAATTAACGAAGATACATTAGCCCAATTACCAAAATCTTTTTTGGTTCGGCTTTATCATAAATATTTTATCTTCATCATAGTGAATAATCTGTTTCTGAACATATATACTTTTTGAGTACTCTTCAAGTGTAAATTTAYWYRRMWCAGMWAAMRWYWKAKCRAWWTSRWMAKCWSMWTCYWRARKTTCTGNAKYCARRSSAGKKYYRKCKTWKRKYAKWWRTTKRRAYRSAASYAARRWYRAKRRGSYAWARKGRKWRRYWKKRKAWWYYWTAKCAACTAATTTTAAATCACTATCTATCAATGTTTCATTTAACTCTTCACATAGTTTTTTAGCATAGTTTAGTGTCTCTGGATTATTTGTATCTATTGGTTTTAATGCAACTGATGTAGAGCCTTTAAGAAATAAATCTAATGAATACTTTATAGTATCTTCTATAAATATTTGTTCATTTATTGAAATATTAAAACTTTCAGATATTAATTTATTTATTTCTAGTTCATAACTTCTAATATCAACTTTTTTAAGCGGATAATTATCATCTATTTTAGATTTAATCTTATCATACCCTTGTACGATTTTTTTAATATTTGTATTTTCATTTATATATGGTAATAAATACAGTTCATTTGGTTTTACTCTTTCTCTTTCAATCCCCCAAGATGAAGATGTTAAAAATAAAAAGTATGTACTAAAACTTGAGTTTAAGTAGCAAGTAATTRATTTTAAAATTTCTACATTATCACTTTTTAAACCTAGAATAGTACTTGTAAAAGCGCATTTGTAATCCGTATAAGTAGCACAAAAACGATTGTTTTGTAATCCTTCTTTTATTAGTACATGTGGTGCATTAAATATATTAATGTCTTTTAATCTGCGAAATACATCAATTGTAGGAAGATTTACTATATCAGTTTTATAATAATTTGTATAAAATTTTATTGCTTCTGGAGATTTTATACACTCATTCATGTTACCTTTTAGATTTTCATTGGTATAAAATCTATTTACATTTTTAGCATCTAAAAAACCAAAATTTGATAATTCCTTGTTCTCGATGAGTTTAGATTTTGATTTTCCCATGGGCTGAAAACCAACAGCTCTATCTATACCATTATCATTTAAGTAGTTTAAAAAGCTTTTTTCTTTTAAAAAATTACTTAATAAATTAAAATCATTTAATCCTCCCCATTGAGAAATCTTCCAAATTTTTGTATTTGGTTTTTTACATTCTTCTCGTGGCAAAAACTTTATATCAGAAGAATCTATTAAAATACCCTCAGCTATATTATTTTTAATAAATGTTTTTGGAGCCCAATATTCTATAGTTCTAGATTCTTGTTTAGGTATCTCTTTTTCAAAAAATAGAATACTAGCAGGTGCTATAGCTGATGAGAATAAACCACCTCCATGCTTTTTATCTGTTTTTCTAAAAATTGATAAATTATAAACTTTTTCTACATGATTTTCATTAAAAAGCCATTTTCTAAAGTTTTGTGAAGTACCTGAGGTATTAGTTAATATTTCTTTTGTAGGTACTAGCAATGCAATTTTTCCATTTGTTGCAAGAAAAGATGATGATTTATGAATAAAGGGTATAACAAAATCTTGTGAATAGCCTCTAATTTTACAATAACTTTTTATATTTTTAGGAACTTTTGTTTTTCCATAAGGAGGATTACCAACTATCAAGTCATACTTAGTTATAAAATTAGTATTATTTTCTATTTCTACTGCATTAGTTCTAAATAGATTAAACCCTTGTTCATTAGGATTTACATAATCTACATCGTTTATCAAATTTGGGAATTTTTCACCATTTTGAAACCAAAGTTTTTTAGGATTTAAAAAATCTAATAAAGATAAATACAAACTAAATGTAGCAACTTTTATAGACTTAGGATTTAACTCTATGCCGTAGATGCTATCTGTCATTAAACCTTTAAGTATTGCAAAAGTTAAAGGTTTATTTGGGTGTGTATTTTTATATCTTTGAACTATTCTTTTATAAGCTTCAACTAAAAATATTCCCGAACCACAAGTAGGGTCAAGAATTTTTAACTTATAGTTTGTTTCATTTTTTACAGGTAATACTTCATTTAAAATAAGTTCAACTAAAGATGATGGAGTATAGTAACTTTTACTTTTTTCTTTATAGGTTGTACTTAAAAAACTCTCATATATTTCACTAAGCAACTCTATTTGAATAATATCAAATTTAAAAATTCTCCAATCTTTAAATAAGGATTTATTATTTATATCTCCATTCGTAAAACATCTTTTTATATATTGTAAATGATTTAAGGTTACATTTTTTTTCTCTTCACTAGATACAGGAAAAACATTTCCATTAAAATTATCTTTTATTCTTTGAAAAAAATTATATGTTGCATCTTTATCTTCAAGTAGGTCAAAATAAGAGTTAAATTCTTTTTCTTTGTATGTATAAAATTCTGTTGGTGTAGCACTCTTATCTTCTAAGTACATTATAAAAAGAGAACGCATTATCAAAGAGTTCGTTATCTCTTGGCTCAATCCATCTTTTTCTAGTTGTTCGGCAGTGTCTTTTAAACTTTTAACTAAAAACTTATCTATTCTTTTGTTTAGTTTTATTTTTTTAATATATGTGTTTGGTCTTGTCCAAATAGAACCACTATCTATGGCAGATGCAGAAAAAATTTCTAATAGTTCAGTTAACTTTTCTTTATCATCTATCTTACTTTTAGCTAATTCTAATTTTTGAAGTTCTTTTGAAATATTTGCTGATTGTTTTTCATAATTAAAAGGGTTATTTGTGCAATTATAAATTCTGATTTCTGTTAATGTGGTCACATATAAAAATAGTACTTTTTTATAGTTCCAAAGCTTGTGATGAATTTTAGCAATTTCTTTTAAAGTTTCAGGATCAAAGCTCTTAATCTCTTTAAAAAAAACTGTAGGAAAGTCACCTGAATAATGAACTTTATCTATACCCAAATCTTTAAATTCTTCTAAAAATTTAGCATTCAAATCTAATGAAGTTTTTGTTTCAAAATTTGTAAATTGCAGTAAATCATAAATTGCAWKMAMRYYYYTAKWWMWYCATTTCTAATAGTTTTATATTTTAACATAATCTCAATTAAGAACTATATGAAATAATATTACTTTAAATAAAAAATATGACAAATTGAAATGCTTTTTGACTATCTTTATAAAATCTTTTAAAGCTGAAGTTACTTAATGATATTATCTAACGAAAACCAAGAACTACTTAGAGTTATTTTAGACAAGCAACTACAGTCTTTATCTGAGCTTGAAGAGCTAAGTCAAACTAACTATTKGCGCTTTATGTCACTTTATCTATAGGTAAAGGCTCAGATAAATAATAACCCTGGGCATAATCTACGTTAAGTTCACATACGATGTCATAAATCTCTTTAGAGTGTACAAATTCTGCAACCGTTTTCATATTTAACTTTTGAGCAAATATTATAATCGTCTCTACAACAAGCAGTGAGTTTTTATCTGTATCTATATTTTTAATAAGGGAACCATCTATTTTAATGTACTCAGCTCTTATTTTTGTCATATGTTTGAAGTTTGCAAATCCACTTCCAAAATCATCGATAGCGATATCAGCTCCATACTCATAAACCGTATTTATAAAGTCTTGAACTAGTTGTTCATCTTCCATCTGCTGAGTCTCTATTATCTCAAAAGTCAACTGCTTAGCGATACCAAACTCTTCTATTTTTTTAAAAATAAAGTCTCTGGTATCTTGGTTTAAGATATCCTCAAATGATAAGTTCAGGYTAAAAGACAATCCATTTTTCTTGAAAAAAGAGAAAGTTTTTTCAATCATGATTTTTGTAATTTCTGGATAAAGCTTTATTTTTTGTGCTGTTTCTAAAAATGCAAATGGACTTAGTATTGTCCCATCATCATCTCTAAGTCTTACAAGAGCTTCATACTTTTCAATGACGCCTGTTTTGGTAGAATATATCGGCTGAAAATAGGGAATTATATTATCAGTTTGGATTGCATTTCTCAATCTTCTTGCCATTTTCAAGTTAGCTTCATAGTGTTTAACAAGCATTAAAGATTCATCAAAAATTAAATAGTTTTTCTTTGAGCTTTTTGCAAGTTTAAGAGTCATATCTGCATTAATCAGACCTGACTCATCTCCACTAATCATAGCCGCTCCCAATGTAACATCTACATTGATAATGTATTCATTAAAATTAATATTAGTATTTTTAATAGTAAATAATAACTTTTCAATAACATCTTCAAGCTCTTTAGTAGTATATGTTTTTTCTAAAATAAAAGCATACTCATCTGAAGGCAGTTTAAATACAGTTGCCTCTTCTTCTTCAGCACACTTTTTTAGTATAGAAGCGATATCTTTTAAAACAATATCTCCAACACTGTGACCATAAAAATCATTCACAAGTGTAAAGTCATCAATATTAAGCAAAAACAACATTTTTCCAAAATGATTTGGTAGCTCTTTTAAAAGTTTTAAACGGTTTGGCAGTTGTGTCAGTTCTTCTAAATATGCTTGTTTATAAATATACTCTGTACTCTCTTGTATACGAGATTCTAAAGTGTTGTTAAGCTCTTCTAGTTCATTTGATACATAGTTTGCCAGATGCGAAATTGCATGTAAAGGATTGGTATCAAAAAATTTATTATCTACAACTGTATTTTCCACATCAAAATGTGTTTCTATCTTGCTTTCTGAAAGTGCTAGTACAGTCATTGTTTCATTCAATAACTGATTTTTAGAGTCTGAATGATAGAACTCTCCATATGTAAAAAAACCTGCTGTTGGAGCAATATCTGAAAACGGTTTAATCTCTTTTTCTATATGGTTTCCGATAAACCTCCGTCTTGCCATACAAGAGTAGATAAAAAATGATTCCGGTTGATATGTACTTCTTTGTAAAATATTCTCTAAATGATAATTACCGTGTCTAATAATCATCTCAACATTACCTACTCCAAAACGAACAATTTCACCCTCTGCAATATTTCCAGAAAAGGTGAGCGAACCATCATCATGCCTTAAAATAGCAGCACGACCTATTGAAACGCCATCTCTATTTAGTATCAGTGGAAACTCTATACCAATCTGAGGTAAACAATCGGAGAGCTCTTTTCCTAAATATTTGGAGTATAAATTTACTGTCGGTATTCCATCAATCTCATAGACTCTGTTCTTAACTGCCTTTGTAATTTGTAACTTCTTACCAATCGGCAACCAATCAAAACTGTAATCAGTTGTAACTTGTAAACTTTTGCTATTGAGTGCAACAGCAATCACACCCTTTGAAGTAAGATCGTTTTTATCAAATATAAATGTTTTTTCAAGCTTACCGTTATCGCCTGCCATTCCACCTGCGATAATAGTGTTTTTATTAATAGACTCTATACCTTTTATATACTCTTCGCCATTGGTGTAGATGCCATCAGTAAATGTAATTAAGAGTTTTGTATTTTCACTAATAAGAGTTGAAGCAACTGCTTTTCCTAACTGGGAATCATCTTGGTAGCTATCACTATGCTCTATCAAAATCGATGCTAAATCAGTTGTTTCAAAGATTGAGAAGACAATTATACTTTTATCTTGTGGATAAACATTAGTGTTATTTATTACACCATCACTTGTACTACCGATAAGAGTTGCTTGAGGAAAGTTTGATTGAAAAAAGGCTTGAAACCCTGTAATTATAGCGACATCTGTTGTTCCGCTAAAAAGTTGAATCAGGAGTCTAGAACTGTCTTTTATACTGTTTTTTTCAACAAAAATTTCAATATCATTACAAGACGTAATAGCTTCTGTGAATGTCTTCATAAAGGTTATTCTACAACAATAAGATTAAAGTAAAATATTAT
This sequence comes from Sulfurimonas sp., assembly GCA_002732645.1. Classification (GTDB taxonomy): domain Bacteria; phylum Campylobacterota; class Campylobacteria; order Campylobacterales; family Sulfurimonadaceae; genus Sulfurimonas. The sequence continues at coordinate 5,888 of NVRL01000007.1, forward strand.
AATTTATAYCTCTAAGTAAATAAGAGTCACATCATCTTCTAATTTCACTCCATTCATAGTATTTATGGCGATCTCTATAAGGGTTGGTTCTTTTATGAGGTTTTGAGGTGAGAAAACATTTAAATCACTATCTTCATGCTCCACAAACCCATCACTGTAAAGCAAAATTGATTCGCATCCATCTATATCGATACTGCCGAGTTCAGGAGTTTCGGAGAAATTCATAAAAGGCATATTATTTGCCTTTATTTGTTGAATTTGTGAACCTTTTTTCTTAACTAAAAAGGGGTACATCCCACCAGATGCATAACAAAGTTTTTTAGAGTCAGGACTTATCATCAACATCGTAAATGAGAGTTGTTCTTCTTCACCTAAAAAAGTCTTGACAATTGGAAAGAGTTGTTCTGTGAGATCTTTAAAATCAGTCACTCTGTTTATGAGTTGGTTTATGGTAGAAGACACTGCAAAAACAGTTAGTGCGGGAGAGATGCCATGTCCCTGCCCGTCTATAATGTAGAGAAACCTTGAAGAATCTTCACGTATATAAAGTGAATAAAAATCTCCACTTAAGATATCTGAAGGTGCATAAAATACTTTACACTTCTCTGTGCATAGTTGGTTTACTATCCCAAGTTCAAGTTTTTCACGAGCGATATGTTGCTGATCGGTATCATAGTTATGAAGAGTTTTTATCTCATCATTTAACTCTTGGAGTTCTGTTATATCATGACGGATAGCTATGTACTCAACTATTTCACCCCTTGCATCTAAGATAGGAAATATAGAAGCTTCTACTGTATACCTGCTTCCATTTTTATGTACGTTTGTTATAACACCATTCCAAACCTGCTTAGATCGTATAGTGTACCAAAGCTCTCTAAAGAGTTCTGCACCTATATCAGGGTCTCTTAGAATGTTGTGATGCCTCCCTATAAGCTCTTCTTTGGAGTAGCCCGATATCTCTACAAACTTACTGTTCACATAAGTAATAATACCATTWWGATYTRTTTTARAGANAAKAWWTGNTWKCATYTNNACTRTSTGACGATACTGATTTTTTAAAGATCTCTCACTAGTAAACATCTCATCACTGCTACAATCAATAGCACCATTTTCATATTTAGAACTTTCATTCATTTAATAAAGCTCCATACACTTTTAGTTTAATATTTAATTATAACAACTACATATATAATATCTACATAAACAACGTTTGATTTGAAGGTTTACCATGCAATATATCCGTTTTTTCAATTCCCTTACTATAAATGACATCGCTACTGTCGGTGGTAAAAATGCTTCTCTTGGTGAGATGTATCAGATGCTAACTCCAAAAGGCATAAATATTCCTAATGGTTTTGCAACAACTAGTGATGCTTACTGGTTGCTCTTAGAAGAAAATTCCATCAAAGAGAAGATAGAAGAGATTCTGTCTGACTTAAATATTTCAGACACCAAAAATCTACAAAAACGCGGACTTGCTGTACGCACACTTATCTTAAACTCTACTCTTCCAAAAAGAGTTGAAGATGAACTTTTAACTGCTTATGCAACTCTATCCAAAGAGTATAGTGTAGATGCAGTAGATGTAGCTGTGCGTTCATCAGGCACGGCAGAAGACCTGCCAGATGCTTCCTTTGCAGGACAACAAGAGACTTTTTTAAATATCTCTTCACCAGTTGCCCTGCTTCAAAGCGTTAAAGAGTGCTTTGCATCTCTATTTAATGATAGAGCCATCAGCTATAGAGAGAGCCGTGGATTTAACCACTTTGAAGTTGCTCTCTCCGTTGGCATTCAGAAGATGGTGCGAAGCGATAACTCTTCTAGCGGGATTATGTTTAGCATCGATACTGAGAGCGGTTCTGAAGACTTAATCCTTATAAATTCCATCTGGGGTTTAGGTGAAAATGTTGTAAGTGGACGAGTAAATGCAGATGAGTTTTTTGTATTTAAACCAACTTTGAAAAACGGCATCAACACCATTTTAAAACACTCTTTAGGAAGTAAAAAAGAGAAGATGCTTTACGGTGAAGATGGGACTAGCACTCTAAATGTAGAAACATCTTCTATAGAACAAGAGAGCTTTTCTATAACAGATGAGGAGGTCATATACTTAGCAAAACAAGCTCTTATCATAGAAGAACACTACAAACGTCCTATGGWTMTTRRKWKRGYWAWRGMTKYKSTTKMCSMWAWKMTYKRMRYWGTYYWWGSRAKAMYTGRKWYKGTTCAAAGTAAAAAGCAAAATTCTACATTTATAAAAAAATATTCCCTAGATATAACTCCGGATGCAAAGGTCTTGACACAAGGTCGAGCAGTCGGAGAGAAGATAGGTATCGGAAAAGTCAATATCATAAACGATACATCTGAGTTTGCTCACTTTAAAGAGGGTGATGTACTGGTAACTGACACAACCAACCCTGACTGGGAACCCATCATGAAAAAGGCTTCTGCCGTTGTTACAAACAGAGGAAGTCGTACTTGCCATGCAGCTATAGTTGCAAGAGAGATAGGAGTACCAGCTGTTGTTGGATGCACTAATGCTACAGATGTTTTACAAAATGATGTTATTGTTACAGTTAGCTGTGTTCAAGGTGATGAGGGTTACGTCTATAAAGGTGAACTCGCATATGAGACTGAGACTATAGACCTAAGCTCACTTAAACCTACAAAGACAAAACTTTACATGAACATTGGTAACCCGGCAGAAGCGTTTAACTTTGCCAAAATGCCAAACGACGGTGTAGGACTCGCACGTATGGAGTTTATCATGAACCACTCTATAAATGCTCACCCCATGGCTCTAGTAAACATGAAAAAAGGAAACTCTGTAAAAGATGAAAAGAGCATTCGTTCTTTTATGTCTCCTCACATAGATGCAAAAGAATTTTTCTTAGAAAAACTAAGCGAAGGTATTAGCACCATTGCAGCAGCATTTTATCCTAGACCTGTAATCATAAGAACAAGTGACTTCAAAAGTAACGAATACAGAAATATGCCTGGCGGTCTTGACTATGAAGCATTTGAAGAAAACCCTATGATAGGTTTTCGTGGAGCAAGCAGATACTACGATGATAGCTACAAAGAAGCTTTTGAGTGGGAGTGTGAAGCGCTTAAAAGAGCGAGAGATGATATGGGTCTTACAAATATAAAGATTATGCTTCCATTTGTCAGAACTCCAGAAGAAGGAAAAAAAGTCATCTCTATCATGAATAGCAAAGGTCTTATTCAAGGCGTAAATGAACTTGAAATCTACGCTATGTGTGAGATACCGGCAAATGTAATTTTGGCAGATGAATTTTTAAAAGTCTTTGAYGGCTTTTCTATAGGCTCAAACGATCTTACTCAACTAACACTTGGAGTTGACAGAGAGAGTGCTCTAATAGCTCATATATTTGATGAGCGAAATGAAGCCGTTACACGAATGTTAAAGATGGCTATTGATGCTTGTAAAAAAGCAGACAAGTACATTGGCATCTGCGGACAGGCTCCATCTGATTATCCTGAGATTACAGAATTTTTAGTAAAACACGGCATCGATTCCATTTCTTTAAATCCAGATTCAATTTACAAGATGCATAAGGTTGTTACGGACTTGGAAAGTAGATTAAAATAGTAACAAACGTTTAAGTTTAAGAGGGATAAAATATTTTAAAAAGGAGTATCTCATGTTAGTATGTGATTGTAATGATGTAGAATTTGATGCTATTAAAGAAGCTGTAAAGAAACATGGCGACAACTTAGAAGCTATCATGGATGAAACAGAAGCTGGAACTGTATGTGAATGCTGTTTAGAAGAAGATTGCGATAAAGTTGACTTACCTCTTCCGCTTGCTATTAAAAAAGCTTTAGAAGAGTTAGGCTAAGCATGTATGGTTGATGTTCTTTCGGATAGTGACTCTATAAATACTGTTTCACACCTTATTCAGCTAGCAGTAGCCCCTGTTTTCTTACTTGCTGGTGTGGCTGGTGTATTAAATGTTTTAGTCAATCGTCTCTCTCGGATAATAGACAAGTCTGAAAAACTTACAGACAAACTAGAAGCTCACAGAGAAGACAAACTCATAGATAAAAAATCAAACTATATAAGAAAACAGAGAGCTTATTTAGGTCTTCGTATCAGCAATATGAACTTTGCTATTTTATCTTGTACTATGACAGGTTTTTTAGTCTCTATGGTTATTATGACTATGTTTTTAAGTGCGTTTTATGCTTTTGACGGTGCATCTTATATCTCTGCCCTTTTCATAATGTCGATGGCTTCTTTCATTCTTGCTTTGAGTCTATTTCTAAAAGAGATATTTATGGCTTATATGTACTTTAAGGGTAAGTTCTAAATATTAAAATAGGATATAATTCTACTTATGAAACTAAGACTGCTGATATCTATACTATTTATCATTGCTACAACTGCTACAGCTATACATGAGTTAGAGCATATTCACGGGGATGTTGACAGCTCAACATGTCAGGTGTGTATAGTCGATGACCACTCAGTTTCAGCAGATATCGTAGATGATTTTAAAGATCTACAGAGCTTTAAATTTGAGCAGATTACACTAACTAACTTAGTTCACTCCATTCACAAAAAAGACCACTCTTACCAAAACCGCGCACCTCCTTTTATATCCTAAACACTCAAAAATAAAACAAAAAACTATTACAAATATAAAAAATATTAGGATAATTATGAAAAAAATATTACTACTAAGCGCATTCTGCGCGACTATCGCCTTTGGTGGAACCGATGTGATTCCAGTTGAAAATAGAACTTTTGCCCAGTCAAAATTTATGCCTGATATCTCTTTAGTTATGGATGCTTCTTATGTTAACAGAAGCATTGCTGATGATGAAGTAGCTCACTTAGAAGTTCCTGGAGTTGCTCACGGTCTTTTAGGAAGCCACTCACACGGTGGAAATACACATACACCCTATAATGCAAAAAATGGCTTCAATATAAACTATGCAGAGCTTGTTCTATCTAGCTCTGTTGATCCTTTCTTTACTATGGATGGAGTCTTTCACTTCTCCGAAGACGCAGTTGAAATAGAAGAACTTTACTTCACATCGACGGCACTCGGGTATGGAGCAAGAGTAAAAGCTGGAAAGTTCAACTCTAACTTTGGTTACCTAAATGAGCAACACCACCACTCGTGGGATTTTGCAGATATGCCCCTAGTATATGAGTCATTTTTAGGGATGCACGGTATCAACGAGACTGGTCTTCAGCTTCAATGGATAGCTCCAACTGATACTTACCTTATGATAGGTGCTGAAATTCTTCAGGGTGAAAATACTCAGATGTTTGGAAAAGACAAAATAGGTGACTATACAACTCAAGCAGATGCTCCTGCACTCTTTGTCGGTTACATCAAAACATCTTTTGACATAGATGACACAACTATCTTAGCCGGTCTTTCATACGCACAGGGAACTTCAAGAATAGACCACTCAGGTGATGAAGAGCCTCATGTATTTAGTGGTGATTCTAAACTTTATGGTGCTGACTTAGTTGTAAAACACTACTTTGATTCATACAGCTTTTTAAAGTGGCAGAGTGAAGTCTTATATAGAGATATGGACGGTACTCAGTTCAACCTAAATCCTGCTGATACAACAGCTGTTCTAACAAGTCCAACGGTGACAAAAAAACAGGCTGGACTTTATACTCAGTTAGTATATGGAATTAACAAAAGCTGGCATACGGGTATTAGATATGACACTATCTTTCAAAATGATGTTACATCTAACGGTATAGACGTAGACAAAGGCAATAATTTTAATAAGTACTCTGCGATGGTTGAATACCATACTAGTGAGTTTGCAAGATTTAGATTACAGTATAATCGTAATAGCGCCCTATATGACGAAGATGGAAATAGACAAGATATAGATACTATAATATTTCAAGCAAACATATCAATCGGAGCTCATGGAGCTCATTCATTCTAGGATAGAACATGAGATTATTATTACTTCTTTTACCGCTAACACTCTTTGCTCACATGAACATAGCTGTTAGTTACCCATACATCGGTGCTATTACAAAGAGCATCGGTGGTGAGCACATAAAAACTGTTGTTTTAGCAAGAGGAAATTGGGATCCACATTTTGTGGTTCCTCGTCCTTCACTTATTTCTAAGATGAGAAATGCAGATGCTCTTATTATGAATGGTGGTCAACTTGAGATCGGTTGGATGCCTGCCCTTCTTCGTAGAGCAGGTAACCCAAAGACAAATATTGGCTCGGAGAGTTTTTTAAATCTCTCTCACCATGTTAAACTTATAAATAAACCAACTACAGTTGATCGTGCAGGTGGAGATATCCATCCAGATGGTAATCCTCACTTTCATCTTGATCCGCAAAATATTATAGTCTTAGCCCAAACTATTAGAGATTTTCTTATCTCTATAGATAGCGACCATGCCGATGTTTACAAAAATAACTATGAAAAGTTCTCCGCTTCTTGGCAAGATAAGATGCTAAAATGGGCAGAGAAGATGTCGGCTAAAAAAGGTATGAAGGTTATACAGTTTCATAACAACCTAGCCTATTTTAACAAAGCATATGGTCTTGATAACATTGGTACCATTGAACCTCTTCCCGGCATACCACCATCATCAAGACATATCATAAAAACTATAAAACTCATCAAAGATAAAGAGCCTTGCTGCATCTTACACGATGTTTATCACTCTACAAAAACAGCTGAGTTTATTCGTGAAAAGACTGGTATTAAAATCGTTTTGATGCCTCATGATATCGGTGCACTTCAGACAATAGAAGACCTGACATCTCTGTTTGACTACCTAACTGGAGCCGTGCAATGACAGATATTTTCATAGTCCCAATTGCTCTTGTTATCATATTAGTTATGATGCACTCGTGGTTTGGAATAAGAATACTTCAAAAAGGAATCATCTTCACAGACCTTGCTATTGCACAGTTTGCTGCTCTTGGTTCTGCTATAAGTCTTGGCTACTTTCATGCGGAGTACTTTTACGCTATAACACTTCTCTTTGCTCTTATTAGTGCTTTTTTAATCGCTATAGCTTCTCAAAGAGAGATAAAACTAGAGGCCTTTATAGGGCTTCTATATGTTTTAGGTGCCAGTGGTATCATGATGGTCTTGTCTCACTCTGCTGAGGGTATGGAGCACTTTAAATCTCTACTTGCAAGTGATATACTTTTTACTCCTGCTGATGACGTTATAAAAAGTGCTGTTATCTATGCTTTTATAGCTCTGATTCTTTGGAAGGTCTACCCAAGACTAACAGGCTTTTTAAAAGAGTTGACATTCTTCTCTTTGTTAGCACTAACTGTTACTTCATCTGTAGCCTTAGCAGGTGTTCTTGTAGTTTTTGTACTTCTTATCGCACCAGCATTGGTATCGACTTCACTTAAACTAAACAAATCACTTCTAAGTAGTTTTATTTTTGGATGGTTTTTTAGTATAAGTGCTATTATAATATCTTACTATTATGATCTTCCGACTGGTTACACCATAGTATTTTTAGGTGCACTTCTTAGCTCAACAATAGTTTTATTTACTTCAAAAAAAGCAGGATAATTATGCAGTTTGCGAACGAGTGGACACAAAAAGAGTTTTTAGAAAATAAAAGAGATTTAGAAAAAGATGGCATAAAAGTCATTCTTATAGATACGATACTCTCTAGCATTGATAAAGCTGAGACTGTACTCTATAACCCTTATGCGCTTTCCCAAGAGCCAGAGGGAAGTGTCTTTGTGTTTTATTGTGATAGTGGAAAAGCAACACTAGACAGACTAAAAGAATACAGAACAAAGTTTCCGCGTCACCACTGCATCTCACTCAAAGGCGGTCGTGGTTACTGGCGTAAAAATATGATGTTAATCTAGTCTTTTGAAGTGACTAGATTTCTGCCTGCATCTTTAGATGTATATAGAGCATCATCCGCTCTTTTTACAGCCATGTCTGAGTTTGAATCACTATGTTTATACTCTGATACACCAAAACTACCTGTTATATGTCCAACCTCATTAAACTCATACTCTTCTATAGCAATTCTTAGWTTTTCAGCTACTAAGTATGCCTGCTCGATATTTGTTTTAGAACATATAATAAGGAACTCTTCACCACCCCACCGTCCTAGTACATCTATCTCTCTTATCTTTGATTTTAAGACTTGAACTATATCTATTAGAATCTGATCACCAACATCATGACCATAATTATCATTAATAGATTTAAAGAAGTCTATGTCCATAATAACTACAGAGTATGTATCTCCATGTCTTTTTGCTTTATGTGTCTCTTGTGCGAATATATTTTCTAAATGAAGTCTGTTATATGTTTGTGTTAGTTTATCAGTTATAGATAGCTTTTGAGCACATTTTTTAGCTGTAATATCTTGACGTATTGCTGTGTACCCTTCAACATCACCCTTTTTGTTTAAATGAGGTGTTATAGTTGCATCTATCCAGTACTCTGTACCATCTTTACTTATGTTTCTAAGCTCACCTTTAAAAGTCTCACCTCTGGTGATAGTGTTCCACAGCTCTGTAAAAACTTCTTTTGGTGTATCTGGATGCTTAAAAACTTTGTGAGTTTTTCCGATTAGTTCTTCTTTTTTGTATCCAGTTAGTCTACAGAGTGCTTCGCTGACATCAGTAATCTTACCATTCTTATCACTGTACGAAATAAGAACATGCTCGTCTATAATATTTATATTTTTTTGAAGATTTTTACTATACTTATCGATAATTTTATATCTGTATAGCACCAGTAGTAAGGTTGTCATAAGAAAGATTAAAAGAAACCAGTGAATTTCTTTAGGTGCCTCTTGGAAGTTATATGCGTACAGAGGAGTTAACACTAGCATTACTGGTACTGATTTCAACAAGTAGTCATATAATTTCATACTTCATTATACAGCTTATATTCATAAATTTACTTTAATTCTTCAACTCTATATTATAATGATTTCATATAATAGAAGAAAATTTAGGCATAGAATGAACGAACAAGAACATGCTCAATTACTAGAAGATTTTTTATACTGTTTAAGTATTAAGGAATACTACGATGCACACGAAGTTTTAGAGCTCATATGGTTTCCAAGACGATTTGAAGATAATGATGAAATGARACTTTTAAAAGGCTTTATCAATGCATCCGTTAGTTTTGAGTTAGAAAGAAGAAATAGGGTAGATGCAAGTAAAAAAGTATGGGAAACCTATCTAAAATATAGACCACTTCTGAATAAACTAGATTCTCCTCACATAAACAGGTATCACTTCATAGCAAAAGAAATTGAAAAAATAAACACTATAACTCACCAATAACTCACTACTATTTGATATAATTTCACAAATATTTTAATGAGGTGNTTATAATGGACGTATCAAAATACAGTGATATGGCACTACTCTATGTTAGTCAATATGGCTTAAAAATTATTGCAGCACTACTGATTTTTATAATCGGTAAATGGGCGGTAAGAAAACTAACTCTTATCAGTAAGAAACTTATGGAAAAGGCAAATGTTGATCGCACTCTTATAGAGTTTGCTGAGAGTCTTATCTACTTCGTACTGCTAATAGTTGTAATTATTGCAGCACTCAATACTTTGGGTATAAATACTACTTCATTTTTAGCTGTTTTTGGTGCGGCTTCATTAGCCGTTGGTCTTGCACTTAAAGACTCACTGGCAAATATTGGAGCGGCAGTTCTTATTATCATCTTCCGTCCTTTTCAAGTCGGTGACTTCGTGGAAGCAGGGGGAGCAACAGGTACAGTAGAAGAGATCAACCTCTTCTCAACGATTATTTCACCTATAGACAATCGTACTATAATCGTTCCAAACTCATCAGTTATTAGCAGAAATATAACAAACTTTTCAAACAAAGCTACTCGTCGTGTTAGTCACGTTTTTGGTATCGGTTATGATGATGATCTAAAACTTGCAAAAGAGACTCTAATGGAAATAATGGTTTCTGACGAAAGAGTTTTAACTGAACCTGCACCTTTTGTTGCAGTTGGTGAACTTGCAGACTCCAGTGTTAACTTTGTATTTAGAGCTTGGGTTAAGACTGATGATTACTGGGATGTACATTTTGATATGCTCGAACGYGTWAARCTTACATTTGATGAAAAAGGAATCTCTATTCCTTACCCTCAAATGGATATTCATACAAACAAAATAGAAGGATAGAATTGAACAAAATAGTACTAAGTCTAGTAGTGGTAAGCTCACTACTAATGGCATCTGAAGTTGCCAAAGACCAAGAACAACTAAAAAAAGACATAGCMCAAAGTAAAGCAGAGGCAAAAGCCCTAAGTGAAAAAATCAAAAAGCTAGAGGCCCAGCTTCCTCCAAATGAAAAACTTATGACTCATACAGAGTTGGGTTTTATTCAGACTCAGGGTAATACACAGACTGAGACTTTCAATTTGGACCTAGCTGCTAAAAAAGGTTGGGGTAAACATCTTATAAAATTTTCACTAGATGCTCAATATGCACTAGATAGTGAGAATGAGACTAAAAACAAGTATGCAACAGAGTTAGAATATGGTTATTCACTAACAGACAGACTATCTGCTACTTACTTAATAGGTTTTAAACAGGATAAGTTCTCAGGTTTTGATTACCAAGCCTACACAGGTCCCGGTCTTAAATATCTACTTATAAAAACTACAAAGCATAACTTAGCTCTTGATGGAAGTATTCTTTATTCTCAAGATAATGTAGAAGATACTAAGTATGATGCATTAGGAAATATAATTGCATATCCAAATCCAAGTAATACGCCTGTTGCAAGCACAACTTACGGAGCTATAAATAATTATGGTTCATATAGAGCTAAAGGTGTATATGCCTGGCAGATGCTAACAAACCTAAAGTTCGATCAAGAACTATCTTATAGAGCTGAGTTTAATGACTCAACAGTATTTTTCGCTACATCTAAGACAGCATTTTCCAGCAAGATAAACAGTACATTTTCTGCCGGTATCAGCTACAAAGTCGACTATGTTAATTCTCCTCCAACAGGAAAAGAAAACACAGACAAGACATTTACTGCTAACTTAATTATTGATTATTAGTAGAGACTCTTTTACTCCATAAATATAAAAACCAAGATGCCCCAAATGCGATAAAAGCCGCACTTAAGAAGAGGTATCTTGGAAATAATTCATATACATAGCCTGAATACAAAGCCCCAACAAAGCCACCAAGACCATAAGTAATTCCTGAGAAGAACTGCTGTGCCAAAGACTTATGCTTATAAAAATAATACAAGTAACTAATAGCCGCAGAGTGAAATAGTGCAAAGCTAAGTGCGTGAAGTGTTTGTGAGAAAAAGAGTATAGTAAGATTCTGGGGAAATAAAAATAGTAAAAACCATCTTATGGCTGTTACAGAAGTTGTTATCTGTAAAATCAAAAGTAGATTCCCACGCAGAAGTTTTCCTTGAAAAAAGAGCATAAATATCTCAGCTATAACTCCAAAACTCCATAGATATATAGTCATATCCAAACTTATTCCATGATCCGTTTCATAGATAGTAAAAAAATTATARAATGCTCCAAAACTAACTTGCATTAGTGTTAGTCCAGCCCATAACTTCCAGTCTGATAAGAGGCTAATATCATTGTGTACTTCTTCAGCTTTTTCACTGCTGGCATCTGTATTTTTTGCAATAACAAAGGCTACTATAGCAGTTAAGAATGTTAAAACTAAAAGGTAGTTTAGAGCGATATTTGCACCGCTTAAGAACTTAACTAAAACAAGAGCAACAAGGACAAAACCAACTGAACCAAACAGTCTTATTTTTCCATATCTCTCTTTTCCTATAGTCTTTAAAGAGATGACCTCTATATAAGGGAGAATAAGGCTTAAACCTATACCCAGACCTATGTTTGAGAACAGAAGTCTGTAAAAACTATCTATAGAAAAGTAAAAAGAAACACTACTAAATAGCATGATTACTATGGCAATATTGAAACTCTTTATATTAAGCTTTAAACCCCTTGTAAATGCGAATGGAAGTATAAATCTAACAAGTGGTCCTGCTGCAAAAATTATCCCTATTTCACTGGCAGAATAGCCAATCATTGCAAGAACTTTAGGCATAAAGATTATATAAACACCAACGATGGCAAAGTAAAAAAAATAAAAAGAAGCTAACAGGATTGGCATTTAAGTGATAACTCCTTGGCTTTGTTAAAGAATTATAGCAGACAAATGTGTTATAATCACGCAACAAAATAACACAAATATATAATATAACACGAAAAGGGGACATTTCATGCTCAAAGAAATGAAAGAAGATGATTTTATCGTCTCTAAGACGGACCTAAAAGGACGTATAACATACACAAACAAAATATTTATGGATATGGCAGAATACAGTGAAGAAGAGCTTCTGGGAAAGCCTCATAGTATTATCCGTCATCCAGATATGCCAAAGGCTGTTTTTCGTTACCTTTGGGATACAATTGAAAAAAAGCAGGAAGTTTTTGCCTTTGTAATAAACAAAACAAAAGATTCAAATGCATATTGGGTATATGCAAATATAACAGCATCTCTAGACGATAATGGAAAGATTATAGGTTACTACTCTGTTAGAAGAAAGCCTAACCCTAAAGCTCTTGACATTATCATCCCTCTATACAAAAAGATGCTAGAAGTTGAAAAAAGTAGTGGTGTTGATGCTTCATTTAAAGTTTTAACAGATATTTTACAAGAAAAAGGAGTAGGCTACGATGAACTTATTATCGCTATTCAAGAATAATCAAGCCGTTTTACTTTTTGCTGCACTTGTTGGCGTAGCAATATATGGTGTAGTTAGTACAAACTATATTTTAAGTGGAATTATAGTTCTTACACTAATAGTTTCACTTTTCATTCCCTCTTCTTCAGGAAGAAAAACTGAAACAGAACTATCAAAATCAATGTTTAGAGTTATCCTRAATGCAGCATCTGGTAACCTTGAAGACCGTGTAACATATATACCTGATGATGAAACAGATCTTTCAAAACGTGCATGGGCTCTAAATGACCTTTTAGATCAACTAGAAGCATTTATGCGAGATACGGAGACCACAATAGCATATGCTGCTGTTGGGAAGACGTATAGAAGAACATATCCTGCCGGTCTTCATGGAATCTTCCGTAGCACAGCAGAGAGTTTAAATAGTGCTATTGCCTCTATAGCAAGTGGTTATGAGACAAAAATTAGAGGGGAACTTGCTCAAAATCTAAGCACCTTAGGTGGTGGTGTCAGTTCAGGATTAGTTGTAATTCAAGAAGACATTAACGCTTCTCAGCTGAACTCTACTGAGATAGTCGAAGTTGCTCAAAAAACTGCCCAAGAATCATCAAAAAGTTTAAGCAGTGTTGTAGAAATCGGTGAAAGACTTAGTAACCTTGTAAACCTCATTGCATCTAGTCATGAGGGCATTGTCAGCTTAGAGCAACGTTCAAAAGAGATCTCTGAAGTGGTTAACCTTATTAAAGATATTGCAGATCAGACAAATCTACTTGCTCTTAACGCTGCCATTGAGGCTGCTCGTGCAGGTGAACATGGTCGTGGTTTCGCTGTTGTTGCGGATGAAGTTCGTAAACTTGCAGAGCGCACTCAAAAAGCGACTAACGAAATTGAGATAAATATATCAACTCTTCAACAAGATGCAAATGACATGAKSWCTWRMTNTKAYANCATTTCTGAAATAGCACAAAGCTCAACTGATGTTATTCATGAGTTTGAGAGCACTTTCTCAGAGCTTAATTCTTTAGCCGAACACTCATCAAGCTCTGCTATACAAATTCAAAACCGTCTGTTTACAACACTTGTAAAAGTCGATYATATTATCTTTAAATCAAATGCTTACTCAACTGTATTAGAGTCAAATAAAGWTGCTGTCTTTGCAGACCATAAGCACTGTCGTATGGGAAAATGGTACCTTAGCATTGGTCAAGAAAGGTTTGGACACACTAAAGCATTTAAAGAGATGGATGCTCCTCATGSTCTTGTTCATAACTCAGTATTTAAAAACTTAGAGTTTGTAAAAAATAATTCAACTCTAAAATTTGAGAATCCTAAAGCAATTGTTGAGAACTTTAAAACTATGGAAGATGCTTCTAGCGTACTTTATACTAAACTAGATCATATGATTGAAGAGTTTAATGCTAAGAATTAATATTTTATATTTACTTGACATTAACTTATACTTATTATAATTTTACTATCTCAATTGTGTTTCCCCTTTCATAATCGAGTGAATATACTCCTATAAATTTTTAAACAGACCAAGTCACTTCCCCCTTTTTTTACTTGGTCTGTTTTATCCTCCACCTTTATGATAAAATTCTAAAATGATAATCCTAACAACTTTAAACTCAAGATATACTCATAGTTCTATCGGTCTTAGATATTTGTATGCAAATTTAAAAGAACTACAACAAAACTCAAGAATACTTGAGTTTAGTATCAACGATGCCCTTCAAACTATARMRKMRAAAKTMSYTRWARAMWMTCCMRMAATCRYKSKSAWMRKYGWYKRTMTATRSRMWRMWMMWKWMGKYARWRAWCTTCTGCACCTAATAAAAAAAATATCACCCCAGACTAAAGTAATCCTCGGAGGACCTGAAGTCACACATGAACCATTTAGGGTAAACTTTAACGAAGCAGACTTTATCATCCAAGGTGAAGGTGATATCGCATTTTATAAACTCTGTAGAGATATAGTGGATAATACACCTATTGAGAATAGAACAGTTAAGATGTCTCTTCCATCATTAAAAGAGATTGCCCTACCTTATGAGTACTATACAGATGATGATATAAAAAATAGGTATTTATATGTAGAGGTCTCACGTGGCTGTCCATTTGAATGTGAGTTTTGCCTCTCTTCAATGGATGAGAAAGTAAGAGCCTTTGATTTAGATGCTGTTTTAGTAGAGTTTGAAAAATTATGGCAAAGGGGAGCTAGAAACTTCAAGTTTGTAGATAGAACATTTAACCTAAATATGATGACTGCAAATAAAATACTAGACTTCTTTCTAGCAAAAGAGCCTCCTTATTTCGCACACTTTGAAGTTATTCCAGACCATTTTCCATCTTCAATCAAAGAGAAAATAAAACAGTTTGCTGATGGTGCACTACAACTAGAGATTGGCATCCAGACACTAAACCTAGAAATTGCCAAGAACATTTCAAGACAATTAAAGTTAAACAAAATAAAAGAAAATATTAGGTTTTTAGAAAATGAGACTCATGCACATATTCACCTAGATTTAATCGTAGGTCTCCCAGGTGAGTCTTTAGAGAGCTTTGGAGCGAACTTGGATGAGTTAGTGAGTTTGAGTAGCTGTGAGATACAGATAGGTATACTTAAAAAGTTATCTGGAACGTTTATAAATAGACATGATATAGAGCACGAGATGGTTTACAGTGATATTCCACCATATGACATACTTAAAAATGCAAAGCTCAGTTTTAACGATATTCAGATTATGAAGAGATTTTCAAGATTTTGGGATCTRACTTATAATAGTGGAAACTTTAAAAAGAGTGCACCCCTACTTTGGATGGGTTCTACAGAAGTTTTTAAAAACTTTTATGATTTTAGTTCATGGATGTATACACAAACTGACTCAACATGGAAGATCTCACTTCAAAGACTTGGAGAGTTACTTTTTACATACTTAAAAGATGTAAAAAAACTTGAATCTGAGTTTATAGCATCTGTAATGCTAGAAGATATGATGAAACTAAAAGGAAGAGCTATTCCAGCCTACTTAAAGCCTTATAGTAAAAACTTTACTACAGATGCCAAGAGTGGAACAGCAGGATTTAACAAAAGACAAAATTAATGTCTTTGTGCTTTTTCCTCTACCAACATTGAGCTAAGAAGTCTTACTACTTTTCTAGAAGCCTCTTCTGCTCTAYTGAAGTAWGTCATAACATTTTCACTCTCTTTAGTACAACTTCCCTTTTTTACACACTCTACAGCTTTTTGAATATTTTCATGAACTTCTCTATGTGGTGTAGCCAATCTACTATAACTAGAACAACCACTAAAGTTCTCTTTGCCTTTACCTGTGTGGTACCACTTTCCTAAACGACACTCGGTGTCACTTTTAAAGTCACTTGTCACTTCACCTTTAAATACAGTCTTGTAACCATTTGCTTTAAAGATAAGATGATCTAACTTGCTAAGAATAATAAATATAGAGTTACCAATATCTTTACTTTCTTGTTCTATCGCTGTAGCATTATCTGCTAATGCATGCATCTCTGTGCTAAACATATCCATAGAACCTATCGAGCTTTGAGACAACTCTTCCATAGCTTTAGAGTGTTCATGTACTTCTTGAGTATTTTGCTTTAGACTCTGTACAGTTATTTCAACTTCACTAGTAGCTTTTTGAGTACGCTCTGCAAGTTTTCTTACTTCATCTGCAACAACTGCAAAACCACGTCCGTGTTCACCTGCGCGAGCAGCCTCTATGGCAGCGTTAAGCGCAAGTAAGTTTGTCTGATCTGATATATCTTTAATAAGGTTAATAACATCAGAGATGCTTCCAACATTTTCATTTAGAGTTGTTACTTGATCAAAAGTACTTGTAATATGTTCAAGTAGTAAGTCTGAAGTAGTGTGTAACTTGTCTAACTCACCATTTACTTTTATAGTAAACTCTTTGTTTTTATCTTCATTTGAATCTAATAGTTCGAGGGTT
Organism: Sulfurimonas sp.; assembly: GCA_002732645.1. Classification (GTDB taxonomy): domain Bacteria; phylum Campylobacterota; class Campylobacteria; order Campylobacterales; family Sulfurimonadaceae; genus Sulfurimonas. The sequence goes on from NVRL01000007.1 coordinate 22,612, forward strand.
CTTAGATTTTCTTCTAAGTCACTTCTAATCTCACCAAGATCACTATCACAGCCACTTATAAGACCATGAGTAAGGGCTGTTGTTAACTCAGCCATTACTTTTTCATCCTTATGTGAAGAGTTATTTTTTTTCAATTCTTCTATTTCTGAGTTTAATGATTCAAGCTCTACTTCTAGAGTTACTATTCGTTCGTCTTTTTCTTTAATTGTTAACATCATTTCTTTATTTTTATTAAAAAACATTTTTAAACCTCTTTATATAATCACAAAATTGATTATATAAAAGATAAGCTTAAATTATCTCTATTAAGGTGTTAGATTTGTGTCAGATTACTTTAGATATAATCAATTTATGAGTAAGCTTAAGATACTTTTTTTCATATCACTACTATTTCTAAATATTTCCTACGCATCTGCTAAACCTTATGTAGATAAAAAACTGTTAGAGAGAATAGGGAAAGAGTATAAAGTATTTGCTAAAAAAAGATTTTTTTTTCAACAAAAAACTTTTGATTCACTAAAGAATAGTAGTGACTTTGAAAAATTGGATGCTGTGAATAAATTTTACAATGATGTCAGATACTCTAGTGATAAAAAAACATATGGCAAGAGTGATTACTGGGCTACTCCGTATGAATTTTTAGGTAGAGACAAGGGTGACTGTGAAGATTATGTAATTGCAAAATATTTTGCACTGAAATATCTAGGAATGGATATGAAAAAGTTGTTTTTCTTCTATGTTAAGTCTACAAAATTCAAAGCAGCTCATATGGTTTTGGCATACTATGAAAAACCATCAGCAATGCCACTGATATTGGATAACAACAACTTTAAAGTTCTACCAGCTAACAAGAGAAAAGACTTAAAGCCTATCTACAGACTTCAAGCTGGACAAGTTGAAAAAATATCAACTGGTAAAAAGGTAAAAAGTGAAAAAGTTGGTCGTAAATGGGATCAACTTATAAAAAACATCGAAAGGAAAAAAATATGACACTCTTTAAGCAAATAGCATTAATGCTGTCCACATTTTTAATCATCATCTTAACAACAGTTCTTATTTTAAATWTTAAAAGCTCTAATGCATCTGTGCAAGACAGGCTATACACAGATGCACAAAACACTGCTTCATCGTTGAGCTTATCTTTAGGGACTGCAGAAGGGGACATCAGTATGATGACTACCATGATAAATGCAAGCTTTGATAGTGGCTATTATCGCTATATCACTCTTATGGATATCGAGAACAACGATATATACAAAAGAGAAGTGGAACAAAAAATCCTTGATGTTCCACAATGGTTTATTAATGCTCTTAATATTAAAGCACCTGTAGCATCTGCAAATGTTTCTGCAGGATGGTCTCAAGTGGGGGTGCTAAAAGTTCAAAGTGATGCAGGCTATGCTTATAAACAGTTATATACAATCTTGACAAATCTTCTCATATCTTTTGGTATTATCGCAGTAATAGGACTAGCAATACTAAATCTACTTCTAGTAATTATCTTAAAACCACTAAAAGAAGTTCAAAAACAGGCTGAAGCTGTTACGAGGAATGAGTTTATTATTCAAGATAATATTCCTTATACAAAAGAGTTCAAAGATGTTGTACTTGGTATGAACAACATGGTCTCAAAAGTTAAAGCWATGTTTGAYAAAGGAAATGAAGAGCTTAAACGTCAAAAAGAGCTTGAGTAYATCGATAAATCTACAAAGCTTAGAAATCGTAAATATCTTATTGACAAACTACCTGAATATCTAAAAATAGATGCGACTTCAAAAGGCGGTGTGAATATCATGATCGCACTTAGTGGTGTAATAGAGGCAAATGAAAAAATRGGTCACAGAGATGTTGATGGACTCTTTATAAATATAGCAAATATTTTCAGTGCACATGCTAAAAACTTTGATAACTCTATCGTTGCGAGAATGAATGGTACAGAGTTTTCTATACTGCTTCCAGACTGTTCAGATATAAATGGGACAGAGTTGGCAAGAGGCATCTATAACTCCACAAAAGAGCTTATAGAGTTATCTAATCTTGACCCATCTAAGACATTTATCTCTCTTGGTCTTTATGCTTATAACTACAAAGAAAATATCGGGCAACTTCTTTCACAGTCTGATAATGCTCTTGCACAGGCAAAGTTTAATGAAGACAATATTCATCTGGCAAAAGCTGAAAGCACGACAGARGTTATGGGTAAAGAAGCATGGAGAAAAATTATAAACGATGCTATTGAGAAAAATAATTTTAACTTTGTTTCATGGACAGCTGTAGATGCAAAAATGAGAAAAATTGCACACAATGTTCTTAGTCTTACTCTTAAAGTTGATAAAGATACAACTTACTACTACGGTCAATTTATGGCTCCTGCTAATCAAGCGGGACTTAGCTTTAGAATATATGAAAATGTGCTAAATATGATGTTTAAAAATCCGGATATGACTCTAAAGGGTTCAACTTGTTCACTTAGACTCCCATTTGATTACTTAACACAAGATGGTACTTACGATAGCATGAGCAATCTCTTTAGCATCTACGCTTCAAACCTTCCATTTAAGCTAATCATTGAGATACCTGATAGACTGGTTCGTCAAAACTCTGCTCTTATCAAAAAATATAAGACACTATTTGAAAAGTATAATATTGACATGGGTGTTTTTGAGTTTATCGGAGAGAGTGTTGACTACCAATACCTTCAAGATTTAAGACCTGTATATATAAAAGGTGAGACGGACTACTTCCTAAGCCAAAGTGATCAGGCACTATCTGCTCTTAGACTAATAACAGATACTGTTGGAATATCTCTCATCGCTGCTGGTGTTATGGATATGGAGACTCTAAATAAACTTCATGATAAAGACATTCACGTTATTCAAGGTAGAGCTACGGAGATGATAGAACTAGCGTAGCTCCTCCGCTCTATCACAAAAATGCAATAAACATCTTTTTCTAATACAAATCCAACACTTTTAATGTCTCTGTAATATTCTACGCTGTAATATACCTCAGAACAATACCATACAGGAGATGTTAGAAAATGTTATTCGGGAACAATAAGAAGCTTGAATCTGAGCTAAAATCAAAAGAACAAGAGATAAACTCTCTTCAAAACGAACTCACGACTGCAAACGATAAGATTTCTCAACTTGAAAGAGAGCTAAGTTCTGCAGAAGACAACAGTGTTATGAATGAACTTATTCAATCACTAACAAATGGACTAACAAATGGCTGTGACAGAGATCTTAGAATCATCCAACAAGATTTAAGTAACAACCTTCAAGCACTAGAAGATGTAGATGCTAGAAACTCAAAAAATAACGACCATACTAACAACTGTTCAAGTGATGTTGATGAACTATCACATACTATGAGCGCTCTGCTTGAACATATCACAAGTACGTTTGATCAGGTTAATATTTTAAATGAAAATGTTGGAAGTATCTCAGATGTTATTAACCTTATCAAAGATATCTCAGATCAGACAAACTTACTTGCTCTTAACGCTGCCATAGAGGCTGCTCGTGCAGGTGAGCATGGTCGTGGGTTTGCTGTTGTTGCAGATGAAGTTAGAAAACTTGCTGAGCGTACTCAAAAAGCTACTAGTGAAGTTGAAATAACAGTACAAAGTCTAAAACAAAATACTCAAGAAGTACATGAGCACTCTAAAGCTATGGAAGAACTCTCTACTAGTTCTAACGAGCAGATGGATGTATTCCAAGCTAGAATGCAAGAGCTATCAGAAAACTCAAAAATGATCTCTATAGAAAACCAAGATGTTACTTACGCTATATTTATGGTTCTTAGTAAACTCGATCACCTTCTGTTTAAAGCTAATGGTTACAAGACTGTATTTAGTGGTAAAGCACAAGGTCACTTTGCGGCTGATACTGAGTGTAGACTTGGTCAATGGTACTTTAACGGTATTGGTAAAGAGAAGTTTGGTAAGTGTGCAAGTTACTCTAAAATGGCTGCACCGCATAAGTCTGTTCATGATAACATCAAAAAAGCTGTTGAGTGTGTTGAAGCCAACACATGTTCACAAGAGTCTCAAAATGTTATGACTTACTTTAACAATGCAGAAGATGCTAGTAAACAAGTAATAGAACTATTATCTACTATACTAGAAGAAGAAAAAACTACTAGACATAACGGAAACTAAACTCTTTTTGAGTTTAGTCCCTTTGTAAAACTGAACAATCTAAYTACTTTTTATAGCACTTGACAAGTGAAAAGCACCCTTTAAGGAGTTTTATCTTGGTCGATGGGCTCTCTATGTATTCCTATTTATATATCTATTTAATTGTAAAATAAAAAACTCATTCTGAATTTTTCAACCTCCTAGCTAGAATTTGATTTATAAGCTCTTTAAACACTTCGCTAGTAGTCTGTTTTTTTAAAGCTTTGTATTCATCTAAAATATTTTTATCTGCACTGCCAATATAAAACTGTATTAACTTACTATCTTCATCTTTTTTATTCGCTCTATACTTAGATACTCTAAGCCTTGTTTGTCTTTTTTCAAGCTTCTTTTTTATTTGTTGTTTATCTGTTAAATTATTATTCATGTTAATTCTCCGTTACTATGTAATAATATAGTAAAAAGCACCTTAATTACGGATTAATAACTAATGATTTTGTAAAGAATTATTTAAAATGTTAGTAAACTTTTGTTAAATAGACAAGGTCGCTCATCACTATTCGTAGGCTTCGCTCAGCTAGTAAGTTATACTTTAACCTAACGCATCTATATGTTGTTAAATATTACAACTAATAAGCTCGTTGTTATACCTATCGTTCGTACCTCTCTATGACGGGAATTAATTATTGGTAAATTGTGTATAATATAACTGATATTTAACATATATAATTTAATTAAATTAGGATGAAGAACTTATGTATTATGAAAATAGAGTTATTGCTATGCTTGATGTTCTTGGAATGGCAAATCAGCTCACTAACAAAGAATCATTAATAGCTACAACTAAAAAATATAGTGAATTAATTCAAGAAGCTCAAAAGAATGTTTTAAATCAAACAACAATACCAGGTAGTAAAGTTAAAGATATAGAAAATTTTGCATTTGCAGAGTTTGTATTTGATACTATAGTTTTAGTATCCCACCCTATTACAGTTCATTCAACAGCACAATTTATTACAGGTATAAGTAATTTAATGGGATTATTTTTCAAAAACAAGATGCCACTTAGAGGCTCTATAGGTATTGGAGACTATCTTGTAGATAAAGAAACAAATGTTTTTCTTAGTAATATTTTTAAGAAACTCAATAATGATGAACTAAATCAAGAATGGTCAGGTTGTTGTATTTTGCCAGATGCAGTAGATATTATTCTAGATAATATAACTGGAAGTACAGTTATCGATAAAGATAATCAATTACAATCAAATATATTTCATTTACTTAATGTTCCAATGAAGGAAAATAAAAATGAAAATAGATTGTGTATTAATTGGTATTATAGTTTAATTGAACAAGAGACTAAACTTGGGTTAGAATATATGATTGGAAATAAAATAAAGTATGATAATACGAAAGAATATATTCAACAAATTAAATTATTAAAGGATGAATATCAAATTTTAGATGAAACTTTTCTACCAGCAACAAGATTAAGAGTAATGAAAACAAGAGCTAATGTTCGTATAATATTTACTGACGATAATGATATTCCAGTTGAGCCAAATCTAAACGATAAGACTATTGAAATTTATAAGAAAACAAATAACGGCTGAATCAAAAAGTTAATATAGCTTAACCTCCTTTTTTAATCTACCTTATTTTTCTCCTCTTTAGAATACTCCAATTTTGCACTAAATATTTTTAACAAATAAAATTTTAGTGTATGTGGTTGGACAGAATT
>NVRL01000008.1 GCA_002732645.1 Sulfurimonas sp.
TAGTTCCCCTCCCCAGCAAAATTAGACTCTACTTTCACAAACCTCTTTATTTTGAAGGGGATCCCAATGGAACAGATGAAAAAAGAAAAAGTTGACATTATGCTTCTTGACTGGAATATGCCAAATATGACTGGGGAAGAAGTTGTAGTAGCAGTTCGAGCAAACAAAGAGTGGAATAAAACTCGTATAATTATGGCTACAACAGAGGGTTCAAAAGTTAATGTTTTAAAGATGATAAAGAAGGGTGCAAATGGTTATATGGTTAAGCCGTTTCAAGAGGAAAATATTTTTAAAACCTTAACTACAATTACTGACAGAATGCCTAAATAATCAAAATTTTAAGTTATTTCGATATAATACGAGGTTTTAATTTATAATATAAACTTCGTAGGAACCTAAATGTTACTTTTTACACCTGGACCAACTCCAGTACCTCAAAACGTTCGTAATGCAATGAGTGATGAAACTATGCATCACCGTACWCCWGAATTTGAAGCWATTTTTGARMRWACKAGAAAACAYCTTTTYAATCTTTTTRAKACKGATGAAGTTRTYATGMTTGCATCWAGTGGAACAGGSGCTATGGARKCKGCWGTTATYAAYCTTTGTMAWAAKACACTTTTAAATGTAAACTCTGGAAAATTYGGMGAAAGATTTGGAAAAATTGCTACAGCTAACGGTTTAGGAAATGTTGAACTAAAGAACGAGTGGAATACGCCTGTTAGCGTAGAAGCTATCGTTGAAGCTGTAAAAGCAAACAGTGATATTGATGCTATTGCAGTTCAAATTAGTGAATCAGCAGGTGGACTTCGTCACCCTGTAGAAGAGCTAGCAAAAGCTGTAAAAGAGATAAACCCTAAGATTATGATTATCGCTGATGGTATTACTGCTGTTGGTGTTGAGAGAATAGATGTGTCAAATATCGATTGTCTTATAGCTGGTAGTCAAAAAGCGCTTATGCTCCCTCCTGGTCTTTCTATTCTTGGTCTTAGTAACGCAGCTATCACTAAAATTGGAGCGGGGAAAGGTTACTACTTAAACCTTGCATCTGAGATTAAGAAACAAAAACTTAATACTACAGCGTATACAGCTGCTACTACTTTGATTATTGGGCTTTTAGAAGTACTAGAGACTATAGAAAAGCAGGGTGGTCTTGGAGTGCTTTATTGTAATACAGCTAGACGTGCTAAAGCTACAAAAGCGGCACTTGAAGCGATTGGTCTACATATTTATCCAACTACTCCTGCAAAGAGTATGACGACTATTGATGATGCAGATGCTTCAAAAATACGTTCAGCTTTAAAAGAGGAATATGGTGTAAATGTAGCGGGTGGACAAGATCATCTTAAAGGTAAAATTTTTCGTATAAACCAAATGGGATTAATTGAGACTTATGAATCTATTTGGGTTGTAAACTCAATAGAACTTATACTTCACCGTATGGGAAGATTAGAGTATGCAGGAATTGCCTCTAAGGTATATAATGAAACTTATTTTGCGTCTGCATTAGAAAAGAAAGAGATATAAATGATACTAGAGCATGAAATTCCAAACGGTTCTAAACTTTACTTCGGTAAAAGTGCTAAGGCTAAAAGAGAGATAGAAAATGTTGCCAGTAGCATCCTAGATGCTAACGGTTTTGAAGAGATAGTTACTCCTGTTTTTTCTTATCATCAGCATCTAAGTATCGCAGATGAAAAAGAGCTTATCAAAGTAAACGATGCTAAGAACAACTCTATTTCTCTTCGTGCGGATTCTACTATTGACGTAGTTCGTATTATTGAGAAAAGACTTGGTAAAAATACACAGCAAAGAAAGTGGTTTTATATACAACCAGTTTTTACTTATCCGACAACAGAACAGAATCAAGTTGGTGTAGAGTTTATGGGTGAGAAAAAACTTTCATCAGTTATGAACATTGCTGTTGATATTTTAAATAAGCTAGAGGTGAAACCTTTGATTCAGATATCAAATATCAGAATCCCTAAGCTTTTAGTTGAGATGTTTGATGAGTTGACACTTGACGACTTTAGACATTTAAATATAGATAAATTTTTGAACCTCAAAGTTGAGTGGTTTGAAAAACTTATTTATCTTCAGTATGTAGATCAGATCGATGAACTTTTAGAAATAGTTCCGGAGCTTATCAAAGAAGAGTTACTTAAAATGAAAGAATTATGTCTAGAGACTAACTGTGAAAATACAGTTTTAGCACCTATGTACTATGCAAAAATGCTTTACTATGATGAGTTATTTTTTAGAGTAATAGATAAAAATGAAGTATATGCCAGAGGTGGAAGATATAATAATTCAGACCTAACTTCGGTTGGGTTTGCTATTTATACAGATGCACTTTGTGAAACATTAACTAAATAAGATTAGAAAGAAAGAGGAAATATGAAAGCAGATTTAATTGTAGGTATACAGTGGGGTGATGAAGGAAAAGGTAAAATAGTTGATAGACTAGCGTGTGAATATGATATGGTTTGTAGAAGCCAAGGTGGTCATAATGCGGGTCATACTATTTGGGTAGATGGTGTAAAGTTTGCACTTCACTTGGTTCCATCAGGTGTTTTAAACCCTAAAGCTATAAACGTAGTTGGTAACGGTGTTGTTTTATCTCCTGAATCAATAATCAAAGAGATGGTTCAGTTTGAAAACCTTGAAGGACGTCTTTATATCTCAGATAAAGCACATTTAAATTTAAAATATCATGCTTTAATAGATCAAGCTAAAGAGAGACTAAGGGGTGATAAAGCTATTGGTACAACTGGCAAGGGAATTGGACCTGCGTATGCAGATAAAATTAACCGTACTGGTTTTCGTGTTGGTGAACTTTTAAACCCTGTAAAACTTACTGGTTCGATAATAGAGTATTTTGAGCAAAATAGACAAATATTTGATATTTATGAAATACCTACTCCAGTTCAGTCTGAACTTCTTGTTGAGTTAGAAGGCTATAAAGCTAAACTTGCTCCATTTATAACTGATACAACTCAAATGGTTTGGAAAGCTCTTGATGAGAATAAAAGAATTCTATTAGAAGGTGCTCAAGGTACTCTTCTTGATATTGACCATGGAACTTACCCTTATGTAACTTCATCTGCAACAGTGTCTGCTGGTGCATGTACAGGTCTTGGGATTAATCCTAAAGATATTGGTAAAGTTATAGGAATAGTTAAAGCTTATTGTACTCGTGTTGGTAATGGACCTTTCCCATCTGAAGACTTTGGTGAAGATGGAAAGAGACTAGGAGTTCAAGGTCATGAGTTTGGAACAACAACAGGACGTGCAAGAAGATGTGGTTGGTTTGATGCAGTGGCAACACGTCACGCAGCCCGTCTAAATGGTTGTGATGAACTAGCCCTTATGAAACTAGACGTTCTTGATGGTTTTGATGAAGTAAAACTTTGTGTAGCTTATGAGTATGAAGGTAAAGAGATAGACTATATGCCATCTAACCTTGATGATGTAAAACCAATTTACAAAACATTTAAAGGCTGGGATAATTCAGTAGGTGCTAGAACTTTTGATGCACTTCCTCGTGATGCACAAGACTTTGTAAAAGAGATAGAAAAAATATCTAAAACAAAAGTTGGTATAATTTCTACATCACCTGAGAGAGATGATACTATAATTTTATAAGGACAAACCGGTGAAGACTCGTTTTAGCTCTTTAGTAAAGTTGAAAAAAACTACTATGGATAAAAGTGAACGAGTAGTTCAAAAAGCCAATGCAGACTTAAATAGTGCTGCAATGGCACTAGAAATATCATATAAATCAATCCAAGATATAACACCTCCAAAAAGCGGCAGTATGAAAGAGTTTTTAGCAAATAGGACTCTACTCTCATCTGGACGTGGTATGATAGACCATAATAAAGAATGGGTTGGGTTTGCCAAAAATCAAGTAAATCAAGCAAAAGAAAAACTAAAACTTGATATGATTGAACATGAAAAATTTAAGCATCTAGAACTTCAAGAGATTGAAAAAGAGATAAAAAAAATTAAATTAAAAGAAGCAAAAGATTTAGACGAAGTTGCTCTAATGACTCATGCACAAAAGGGAAAAAATTGAGAATATTTATACTGTTTATCTTTGCTTACACATCTCTTATGGCTCTACAAACTAGTGATAGACTCTTTGACTGCACAGAAATATTCAAAGAGAGAAAGAGTGAACTTTTGGTTGAGTTAGAGCGTATAGATGAGCAAAAACAAGCTCTTAGTGCTCTTAAAATAGCAACAGAAGAACTACTAAAAAAGAAAGAGATAAGACTTACTCAAAAAGAAGAAGTAGTAGATAGAAAATTAACTGAGATTACTACAAAAGAAAATTCAATCAAAAAAATGCTTAAAAGAAATGAAGAAGTTTTAAAAGAAACAAAAAATATAAAAATGGATAAAATCGCTCAAACATTTGCAAAAATGAAAGCCGGAGCTGCAGCAAATATTCTCTCGGATATGGAAGCTCAAGAAGCTGCTTCGATACTACACTCATTAAAACCAAAAACTGTCGGAAAAATTTTGACTAAAATGGATGCTAAAAAAGCTTCCGTTCTTACACTGCTTTTAGCTAAATAATATAAAGCATAATCAAACTCTAATCATAATTATTGTAAARTGCATAAATTATTTTAATAAGTAGGGTCTATTCGATGAAAATATCACTGAAAGCTATACCTCATATTTCTAGTAGAGTTGCAATTGATTTAAACAAAAGTGGTGTTGTCACGATGACAAAAGGGCTTGAAGCCGTCGCACATGAGGCGGAAAAAATTCTTCTTGCTAGTGTAAAACAAGAGATGGAACTTGAAGACAAAGCTGCTGACATCTGTGATGAAAATGAAGAAGAGATAGAGTTTCAGCTTGTAGATGAGAGACAACTTTTCTTCATGATAAAGAAAAAGCTTGCTCCTGAGTTTGGCGTAATACTGAACTATGAAGAGAGATATTCAGATATTTCTCATAAGATATTAGATGAGCTTTATGAAGAAGACTTGATTCACTTTGAAGTTACAGAAAATAGAATTAAAAATATTATCTATAGTGCAATCACATCTTTCATTGCTGATGCATCTGAGATGGATGATGCTGTAATGGAAAAAATAAGATCGTATAAAAAGAGATATATTCCCGGAACTGATGAGTTCGATATTTTATATGAAAAAATATATAGAGAAGAGTTAACTAAAAGAGGTATGGAGTAAATGCAAATGAGTGAAGTGTCAAAAAAAGTATATGTTTATTTAGAGAATGGAACTTTTTTAGAAGCAAATAGCTTTGGTGCTGATGATACAGTCGTAGGTGAAATTGTTTTCAATACATCTATGAGTGGTTATCAAGAGATTATGTCYGATCCATCTTATGCAGGTCAGTTTGTTNCATTCACTATGCCTGAAATCGGTAATGTTGGTGTTAATGAGCAAGATATGGAGRGTACAAAGGCACATGCCAAAGGTATGATAGTTAGAAAATACCAATCTAGATATTCAAGCTTTAGAGCAGAACAGTCTTTAGACGCTTTCTTAGTTAAGCACAATATCATGGGAATCTGTGATATTGATACAAGATTTTTAACTAAAATGATAAGAAACGAAGGTGCTATGATGATGGTAGCTTCTACAACTATCAGCGATAAAGATGAATTAAAAAAGATTTTAGAAGATTCTCCTCGTATTGAAGATGTTAATTATATTGAGCAAGTTAGTACTAAAGCACCATATAAGCATAAGACATCAACGTACTCAGAAACAAAATTTGAATACGAAGCTGCACCAACTACTCAAGCAAATATAGCAGTAATTGATTTTGGTGTTAAGCGTAATATCTTAAATGAAATTGTTAGTGCGGGTATTGGTGTTGAAGTTATTCCAAATGACTTTAAAGCAGATGATCTAATAGCTCAGTATAATGATAAAGCAATAGATGGCGTATTTTTGTCTAATGGTCCTGGTGACCCGCTTGTTTTGAAAAAAGAGCAAGAGCAGATAAAAAAACTTATAGATGCTAAAGTTCCTATATTTGGAATCTGTTTAGGTCATCAACTACTTTCTATATCTCATGGATATGACACTTTTAAGTTAAAGTTCGGTCATCATGGCGGAAACCACCCTGTTAAGAATTTAAAAACAGGATTAGTAGAGATTACTGCACAAAATCATAACTACAATGTACCTGATAATATTATAGAGATAGCAGAAGTCACTCATACTAATCYTTTCGATAATACAATCGAGGGTTTAAGATACAATAATTCACCTATTTTTTCTGTTCAGCATCACCCAGAGGCAAGCCCTGGACCTAAAGAGAGTCGATACATATTCTCAGAGTTTTTATCTCTTATAAAAAGATAATATAGAAGCCTAGTGGCATCTATATTATTACAATAAACTACATAACTTTCAAAAAAATAATTTCTTAAATTTAAATAAAATTACGAAAGTAAACAAAAAACCAATAAATAAGCAAATCTGTCACAAAATAGTCACTTATTAAGATGCTTTAAACTTTTCTATGGATATAGTAGCACTGTTAATTGGTCTAATTATCTAACATTATTTAATTAGGCGTAATTGCTTTGAATCTTTAAGGAGGCTATATATGGAGAATCGTCCATTAGAGTACGACTATACGGTTGCAAAGATGTTCATGGTTTCAACAATTGTTTTAGGAATTGTTGGCATGCTCGTCGGTGTTATCCTAGCTTTTCAACTTGCTTTTCCAGGGTTAAACCTGATGTTAGGTGAGGGTCTTGCGGAATACACAAACTTTAGTCGTCTTCGTCCACTGCATACAGATGCAGTAATATTTGGTTTTACACTAAGTGGTATTTTTTCTACTTGGTATTATGTTGGTCAACGTGTACTAAAAGTGTCAATGGCAGAGTCAAAACTGTTGATGTTTTTAGGAAAATTACACTTTTGGTTGTATTTAGTAGGTGTGACAGCAGTTGTTGTTTCATTACTTGCAGGTGTTACAACTTCAAAAGAGTATGCAGAATTTGAGTGGCCAATCGATATCGCTATCGTTATCGTATGGATTATTTGGGGTCTGGGAGTATTTGGTCTTATCGGTATTCGCCGTGAAAAATCACTATATATCTCAATTTGGTATTATATTGCTACTTTCTTAGGTATAGCTATGCTTTACCTTTTCAACAACATGGAAATTCCTACAATTTTAGGAGAGAGTGCTGCTGGTGAGAGTGGAATTGGTGCTTGGTATCATTCAGTGTCTATGTATGCTGGTACAAATGATGCGTTAGTTGAGTGGTGGTATGGTCATAATGCAGTTGCATTTGGTTTTACTGTTCCTATTGTTGCTATGATTTATTACTTTTTACCAAAAGAGTCTGGTCAAGCTATCTATTCATATAAGTTGTCATTACTTTCTTTCTGGGGATTAATGTTCGTATATTTATGGGCTGGTGGACACCACTTATTATACTCAACTGTTCCAGATTGGYTACAGACTATGGGTTCAATATTTTCAGTAATCCTGATTCTTCCTTCATGGGGTTCAGCGATTAATATGCTTCTTACAATGAAGGGCGAGTGGCAACAAGTTGCAGCTTCTCCATTGATTAAGTTTATGATTATGGCTTCAACTTTTTATATGTTCTCAACTTTAGAAGGTCCTATTCAAGCAATTAAATCTGTTAATGCTATTGCACACTTTACTGACTGGATTGTTGGTCACGTTCATGATGGTACTCTTGGTTGGGTTGGTTTCATGATTATGGCTGCACTTTACCATATGGCTCCTCGTGTATTTAAGCGTGAGATTTATTCTAAATCGCTTATGGCTACACAATTTTGGATTCAAACTTTAGGTATTGTTTTATACTTTACTTCAATGTGGATTGCTGGTATTACACAAGGTATGATGTGGAGAGCTCACGATGAATTTGGTAACTTAGCTTACTCGTTCATTGATACGGTTACTATACTTCACCCTTATTATACTATTCGTGGTGTTGGTGGGTTATTATACTTAGTTGGTTTCTTGATGTTTGCTTATAACATTTACAAAACTATGTCTTCTCGTAGAGTTGAAGAGTCTGAGCTACAATCAGCATCGCCTATGGGCGCTTAACAGAAAGGATTAATAATGTTTCATTGGTTAGAAAAACATCCGTTCTTTTTCGCAGTAGCGGTGTTCTTAACAATTGCTTTTGCAGGTTTAGTAGAAATTCTTCCAAACTTTGCTCAGGCTTCACGTCCGACAATAGGTACTGCACCATACTCTACTTTAGAGTTAGCAGGTCGTCATGTTTATATTAAAAATAGTTGTAATGCTTGTCATTCACAGATGATTCGTCCATTTAAATCAGAAACTGACCGTTATGGTCACTACTCTTTAAGTGGTGAATATGCTTATGATCGTCCATTCCTATGGGGTTCAAAAAGAACTGGTCCAGATTTAATGCGTGTAGGTAACTACCGTACTACTGACTGGCATGAAAATCATATGAAAGATCCAGCTGGTGTTGTTCCTGGTTCTATAATGCCTGCATACCGTTGGATGTTCTCGAATGCTGCTGATATCGATACTGCTTTTGCAGAACAGTTAACAATAGCACAGTTCTTTTCAGTTCCTTACAACAAACCAGTTCCTATGAAAGATGGGTCAACATTGGTTGTTAAAATGGGTTCAAGTGTTGCAGATGCAAATGCTTTAGCTTTAGCTGAAGCAAAAGTAATCGTAGCAGATATGAAAGATCAAGATGTTAAAGATRMRGTWGCWAATGGTRAAATWCCWGAAATWGTWGCTTTAATTGCWTAYTTAAACAGTCTKAAATAGNNNAGGTTTRTAGTGGATATTGMASAAYTWCARKCTTATGSATAYTTTGCMYTRRYAGYTTTKYTKGTTATTRSWCTTTATGGWTATATATATCATYTRTATAMSRMWARAAAAGAYGYWGAYGGARTTGACTAYGARMAKTATAGCAATATGGCACTAMAMGAYGATRTARRWGATACTCCRGTATYAKMTRCATCTGATGATAAAGAGAAATAGGAGAGATATATGAATAAGCTTTATCTTTGGGGAATTATCATTACCGTTCTAATGCTACTGTTCACTTACATGTCGGTAGCTGGTTCAGAGGGTGGTTTAAATGGTGATATTGTTAACATGCTTGCAATTGCAGGTGCAGTTGCGCTTGTAGTAATTACAGTATTTGTAGTTATCAAGTATGTTCGTCAAATGCAAACGGATACTGCAGAAGGTCAGCTTGCTGATGAGCAGTGGGACGGTATTGGTGAGTATTTAAATGAGGTGCCAAAAGGCTGGGCAATTATGTTCTTGCTTACTATGGTATGGGGTATGTGGTACATGACAGTTGGTTATCCAGTAAACGCATATTCTCAAATCGGTGAGTATAATGAAGACACAGCTGCTCACAATGCTAAATTTGAAGCACAGTATAAAGATATTACTGGCGACAGATTAATAGAAATGGGAGAGTCAGTATTCTTAGCAGAATGTAAAGTATGTCACGGTTTAACGGCYGATGGTATCGATGGAAAAGCTGCAAATCTTAATCAAAGAATTGAAGCGAAAACTGTTAAATTTGCTGTAGAGAATGGTTCTAATAATCATCTTCTTGGTTCTGAAATGCCAATGCCTGATCGTAATGGTCTTTTCAATGCTAATACTGGTGCTTTAATTACTGATGCTGAAATCGATGTAGTATCTACATTTGTTGCAAATGGTATGAGTGGCGCTGGCGCTGACGTATTTGCTGGAACTTGTGCAGCTTGTCACGGTGAAGATGGTAAAGGTATGGRNGKAWKKNGCACCAARTGTTGCAACATTTAGTCCTACACTTGTTACTAATATTCTTAACCATGGTAAGAAAGCTGCTATCGGTAAAATGCCTGCATTTGACAGACTTAATGCTAAGCAAAAAGAAGCTGTTGGTGCATACATCACTAGCTTAAGTAAATAAGGAGTCAGGTATGAATGAAAATAGAAGCGTATTTGCTCTTGATGGAATTACAGGTATGTTAATTGCAACTGTTTTATTACTTATTATCCTTACTGTTCTTACAGTTTGGGGTTTAAGTGTGCAAAATGCTAATGCAACTAACTATTATAAAATAGAAAATGAAAAATCAATCAAAATGTTTAGTACTGATAATGCTAAGCATATTGTTGATGTAAAGTAAGGGAGTAAATAATGGAAAAAATAATTTCATGGGGCCTAATTATTATGGCCGCTTACACAGCTTACGCGGTTTTAACGCCAAACCACCTTTACGTAGGTTAGGAAATCTTTTTGAAATTTCTAACTAGAGGGCTTTATGCCCTCACCCTCACAATATTTTTTCAAATATCACTAAGTGCAGAATATTTATATAAAGATGAAGTAATATTTAACCCAGCCTTTAAAGGGGAAGTTGAAAAATTAGGATCAGAACTTTATGATAAGACTGGAATATCTTTAAGACTTATTATGCTTAAAGAGTTACCGAATGAGATGGGCATAGTTGAATATGAGAGAGAGTTATTAAAAACCTTTTCTACGCCAACTATACTACTCACATTTTCTGAGATGAACTCTAAGGTTGATATACTAGTTAACGATGCTTCTTTATATGAGTATTTTGACAAAAAACAGGTCTTAAGTCCTGTGGCATCACCGGTGCAAGCATTTACTATGGCACTATTTTACAGCGATAGTTTTTCAAGATTTGGTGATATAGCTTCTAGTTATGGCGGCACAATCATTCCTCTTCTTGCAGGTAAAGCAAAAAAAGGTGAAGTTCTTGGTAAGTACTCTGCATCTATGTTTAACGGATATGCAGATATTGCAGAACAAATAGCAGACTCCAAGGGAATAGTTCTTGAGAACGCCGTAGGAAATTCCAATCAAAACAGTATTTTATTTGTAAAAGTATTGTTTTATGGTTTTATTGTTTATGCTATATTTATGTATATAAAAAGAAGATTATATGCAAGAAGGAAGAGACTTGAGCAAGAGTAAAGGATTAATTTGGCCATACGCGATCGGTACATCAATTGTATTGGTTTTTGGAGCATGTGTAGCGACGGTAATAATAGCGAATACGCTTCCAGTTGAGAAGAGTGATACCTATATGATGGGTTATCACGAAGCAGATGCAATGGCTAATGAGCTTATTAAAGCTCGTATAGCATTTGATAAAAAATACAGAGTTGCGTATCTAACAGATAGTCTTAGTTTGGAGAGTAGCGTTATAAAATATAAGGTTACTGATTTAAACTCACAGGCAGTAGATAACGCTAAACTAGAAGTTATAGTTACAAGACCAAACAACCATAAGCATGATCAAACTTTGAAATCATCAACTTATGAAAATGGTGTTTATACATTTCCTTCTATAAAATTACCTGTTGAAGGTAGATGGGATATTATGGCAAAAGTAAGCGTTGGAGATCTTCAAAGATTTTACAATGTTAAAGCCGATACGAGAACAAAAGGCGCTTACGAATACTAGGCTATAATATGCCCATGAATGAAACTACAATAATACTTCCATCAGCTCGTGCTATTAGGCATGAGCAACTCAAAATAGAGCACTCGACTCTATTTTTACCTTCATCTGTGACTATGAGTGAATTTATCTCTAAACTCTGTATAGTTAAAGATTTTAAAATGACTGATGAAGATAGTAGGGTGCTGCTTTTGCTTGAAGCATCTGACTTTAACTCATTCTCTAATTTACAGATACAGAGAAACTTTTTTACATTTACTAAAAACTCATCATACATATTTAAATTTTTTGAAGAACTAAGTGCTGAACTGTATGATATAAACAACTTAGACACTTCAGATATCTATGCTGAATATGAAGAACATATAACAATTCTTCAGGAGTTATATAGAAGGTATGAAACACTTTGTAGTGAAAGAAAAATTCTAGATAAAATATTTTTGCCAAAGCTTTATGTATTTAATAAAGAGTATGCATCTTCACATAAAACTATTGACCTTCACGCTGTTGGGCATCTAACAAACTTTGAACTTGAACTTTTAGAAAAATGTAGTGAGTTTTGTAGTGTTAATATTATTTTTGACACTTCTAAATTCAATACTAAGATGCAGAGTAAGTTTGCAGAGCTTTTGGGCTTTGAACTTGAAGCAGGCTATAGGTATAAAATCTCTTTAAACACCAAAGAGGTATTAGCCAAAGAGAGTAGAGAGACAAACACAAATATAAGTTGTGAGTCATTTAGTGAGACTATGCTTCAAGTGGCTTTTGTAAAGAAGAAAGTATATGACTATATTGAGAAAGGATATAAAGCAGAGCGAATAGCAGTTATATTACCAGATGAAAAATTTGCTACTCTTTTAAAAACATTTGATAACAAGCATAACTTCAACTTTGCGATGGGTGAGCCGTATTCTAAAACAAAAATATATGAAAAACTGAACTCCTCGTGTAAAGCTATAGAACAACTTTCCCAAGAAAACAGTGCAAGACTAGAGAGAGTCGGCGATGAGATATACAAGACTCTTTACAGCATCTACTACAAAAAAGTGGAAGAAGTAGAAATCATAGAGTTTTTACAGGGTTTTTTAGAAAACTGTGAAGTTAATAAAGTAGAGAAAAAAATATTTAACGAACAGATTTACGCTCTAAAAAATATACTTCCAAGCATGAAAGATATGAGTGTGAAATCTCTCATCTCACTCTTTCTTCAACGTCTTGCATCTGCAACTATTGATGATGTAAGAGGTGGTAAGATTACGGTAATGGGAGTTTTGGAGACTAGGGCGATTGATTTTGATGCTGTAGTTATAGTTGACTTTAGTGACTCTAATGTTCCAAGACGAAGTGACAAAGATATGTTTTTAAATACAAACATAAGAGAGATGGCAAACTTACCTACTATGAGCGATAGAGAAAACCTTCAAAAGCACTACTATGAGATGCTGATAAACTCATCTAAAGAAGCGGCTATTTCGTTTGTAGTATCCCAGCAGAGCAGTGCATCTAGGTTTTTAAAGCATCTAGAGATAAAGCCTAAAGTAGAATATGAAGAGTTAGACTATGCGCAAGTGCTTTTTCATAAAAACTTAGGAAGTGGGACTTTAGTCCCGCAAAAAGATATAAAAATGGAGTACAGTTTCAAAGATGTGAAACTATCTGCCACAAAACTAAAAACATTTTTGACATGTAAGAGAAAGTATTATCATAAATATATAGAGCATATAAACTCTCATGAGATACCAAAAGATATGCCTGCAGAGTGGGAAATAGGAACAGCTGTTCATGAAGCACTAAAAGAGCTTTACAGTAAACGAAATTCGTATAGTAGTTTAGATGACCTAAAAAGAGATCTGAACAATGAACTTGATGATGTTTGTGGTGGAAGTGAACTGGACAAATATCTTATAGATATGCAAAAGAGAAGACTAGATATATTTTGTGAAAAAGAGATAGAACGTTTTGCAAATGGATGGCAAGTAAAAGAGTGTGAGAAATCTTTAGAATGTTCATTCGCAGGAATGACTTTAAGAGGTGTTATAGACAGAGTAGATGCTAAAGACGGTGAAATGTTCGTACTTGACTACAAAACAGGTTCTTACCCTCTCTACACCGCAAAAACATTCCCAGATGCTACAGACTTTCAGTTAGAGTTTTACTATCTCTTAGCATCTACACTCGGCAAAGTAAGTGCATGTGGATACTACGACCTCAAAGATTCTAAAATAGTTCCTGAGGCCTTTTTAGAAGAAAAACTTGAAGTACTACGGTCAAACATAAAAGACCTGTTGATGATAGAAGATGTAAATTTCGAGAAGACGGAAGATGTTAAGAACTGTCTCTTTTGTGAGTATAAGATTATGTGTGGACGAGAATAGTGAAAAAAATTGAATTTAAGGATGAATGGGATGAATTATGCCCTATTTATTTTAGATATGTAGATACATTTAAGCAAGTAGGAACAGGTGTATTAATAAATATCTTTGATAACATATATCTTGTTACAGCTTCTCACGTAATAGATTATTTATATAGTTATAAAGATGCAGATTTATTAATTCCTACTATAAATGGATTTGATAGTATCGCTGGTATAATATATCATAGTCATTTGAAAGAAAATGAAAATAGAGATGATGATAAAATAGATATTAGTTTTTATAAACTATCGCAGGAGATGGTAAATGTTTTGGATAAATATTCAATTCCTTTAACAGAGGATAAAATAAGCTTTACAGATGATTATTCAGTTGATAATACAGTTAATATGGATGAATTAAAGAACATAATTCATCCTAAAGAGATACCAAATATGATGAAGAAATTACATGAAAATGAAGATGATTTAGATTCAGAAAAAATAAACGAGTTGAATGAAATTATTTGTAATACAACAATTACTTTTGCAGGTTTTCCTAATACAAAATCAAAAAATAGAGGTAGTGTATATTATGGAGAAATAGTTTATTATAGGGGAAGAGGATTATCTAAAGAAGAATATGTAATACATAATTATGAAAAACATATTAATATTTTAGCAGAGTTCGGAAAGTCTGAAATAATGGACAAAAATTTTGTATCTTACAACCCTCCAAAACCACAAGGAATTAGTGGTGGTGGAGTATATAAAATTATTGAAACAGNAAAANGMTTWSAYMKGRTGTTAATAGGTATTGGTCATACATATAAAAATAAAAAACATTTGTTTATTGGAACAAATATTAAAGTTTGTATCAATATGATTTATGGAATATTGAATCAAGAGAAAAATAATGTTTAAAAATAACCTTGCCTATGAAGCAAGTGCGGGAAGTGGTAAGACATTTATGCTTGTTGTACGTTACCTTTCTCTTTTGTTTAAGGGTGCAGCTCCTTCAAAAATCTTGGCTCTTACTTTTACAAACAAAGCAGCCTTTGAGATGCAAGAGAGAATCGTTCTTACTTTAGAAGAGTTAGAAGAACGTGGTGAGCTTGATGAGATAGTTAAGGTCACAGGCTTTTCTCGTGAGTTTCTACTGCATGAGCGAAAAAGAATCTTAGATGAGTTCTTAAACTCTAACTCTAAGATAATGACTATAGATAAGTTCTTCGCACAGATTTTACGTAAATTCTCTCTTTACGCTTCTTTGATGCCAGACTTTACTACTATGAGTTCTCAGCATGAATTGAAACTGCTTTCACGCTTTTTAAAAGAGGTGAGTGTAGCTGGCAAAAAAAATACTCTTATCACTCTTTCACTTCAGTCGAAAAAGAGACTTGGAGATATTTTTACTCTGCTTGATGAGTTTTACATAAAGCATCAAGAACTCTCGCATCTAAAGTTTGAAAAACAAGAGTTTATACACTTTGAACAAGAGGCTATGGAGCATCTACAAAGTTTAAAAGCTATTATAGATAGATGCGAAGGTGCATCTGCTACTGTTAAAAAAGCTGTAGATGCACAAGACTTTGATGAACTTGCATCTAAGAGTTGGATGGGTAGAGAAAGTTTGGACTATAGAACTTTTTCAAAGTGTTTTACTCCAGATATGAACTCTCTACTTACTCGAATTCAAGATGCAGTGAAAAATCAAAACCGAGCAAAAGAGCAAAACTTCTTTTATGCTTTGAATGAGTTAACCGGCATCTACCAAAAAGCAAAAAAAGCACTATACACAGAAGACAGTGAACTCAGTTTCAATGATGTTACAGTTTTGGTCTACCACATCTTAAAAGAGCGAATAGACAGTGAGTTTTTATACTTTAGACTAGATTCGCAAATAGAGCATATTTTACTAGATGAGTTTCAAGATACAAGCATCTTACAGTATGAGATTTTAAAACCTCTTATAGATGAAATACTCTCAGGAAGCGGTGTAAGTGAAGATGGCAGTTTCTTTTTTGTTGGAGATGTTAAGCAGTCTATTTATAGATTTCGTGGTGGTGTAAGTGCACTGTTTGGAGCTGTAAAAGAAGCGCAATCAACAGAAGTAGAACAACTCTTGACAAACTACCGCTCTCAAAGAGAAGTAATAGAGTTTGTTAACAAAACTTTTATAGATAAAATAAAAAACTACGCGCCTCAACATGTAAGAGCAGATGCAGATGCAGGATATGTTGAAGTCATAAATAGTGATGAAGTTTTAGAAGAATCCATTAAACAAGTTAAAAGGCTTATACAGCTTGGTGCAGATATCAACCAAGTAGCAATTCTTTGTGCGACAAATGGTGATGGCGAAGTTATTAAGCAGATGCTACAAGAGGAAAATATAGAAGTTGTAACTGAGACTACAACAAAACTTATAAACCAAAAAAGTGTGAAGGCTGTTTTGGAGTACTTGAAGTATCTCTATTTTAGTGAAAACATATATAAATATAATTTTTTCGCTCTAATAAATCAAGAGGTCAGAGATATCCAAAGTATTAACTTGACTAAGACAAAGCTATTAAGAGTTATTAAAAATGTAATAGCTGAGTATAGACTATTTAGCGATGATTTCCATCTTATCCGTTTTTTAGATGTTGTAGGGAAGTATGAAGATATCGAAGCTCTTTTGTTTGAGTATGAAAGACTAGATGCAAGTGGTGCCGCATCTGACTTAAATGGAGTTAGAGTCTTAACTATTCACAAGTCAAAAGGTTTAGAGTATGAGCATGTTATCGTTATGGACAGACTCAAAAAAGCTCCGCCTGCAAGAGATGCTATCATTTATGAATATGACGGTATAAAACTTGAAGATGTATATCTTCGTATAAAGGGCAGAGATGCTATAGATGCTGAGTATGAAGAGGCACTTGCAAAAGAGAAGTATTTAGCAACAGAAGATTCTCTAAATGCTCTTTATGTTGCCTTTACAAGAGCTAGAGAAAATCTGTTTGTAATATTAAAATCAAAAGATTCAACTTTTGATATGTTAGATTTGGAGTGTGGAAGCAGTGGTGAGTTAAAGCTATATGTAAGTGAGGCTTTAGCCTCGCAAAAAGTTAAAGGTGAGGCTCAGAGTGGAGAATGCCATGGGTTAGCATTCCTAAAAGCCTCACTTCCTGATTTGGAGTATAAAGATCTTTACTACGGAACGCAGAGCGATATCTTAAAACTTGAAGAGAGTAGTGATGAGGATTTAAAAGCCATAAACTTTGGTCTTGCGCTTCACTATATGCTGGAGATGCTGGGAAGTTTCAGTCTTGTGGCAGTTGGTAATGCTAAAGATATGATGATAAATAAATATGGATACTCTTTGGAAAACTCAGAGATACAAGATATAGAACGAAGAGTGGTAAGACTGATAGAAAGTGAAGAGTTTAGCTCTGTGTCTACTGGAGAGTGTTACAAAGAAAAAGCTCTAAGGTATAAAGATAACCTTCGTTATATAGACCTACTTGTAAAG
The DNA here is from genome assembly GCA_002732645.1 of Sulfurimonas sp. Lineage (GTDB taxonomy): Bacteria > Campylobacterota > Campylobacteria > Campylobacterales > Sulfurimonadaceae > Sulfurimonas. The sequence goes on from NVRL01000008.1 coordinate 17,348, forward strand.
CAAGATGATGATAGTTGGATAGTTATTGATTATAAGAGTTCTATGAGTTATTCTGATAAGCATATAAATCAGGTTCACTATTACGTAAAAGCCATCAAAGAGATAACTGGTGAAGATGTAAAAGGTTATATTACTTACTTGCTTGAAAAAGAAGTTAAAATTGTTAAAGTTTAAAAATTGATTTTATCGTATACCGAAGGCTTTTTGTTGGGTCTTGGTGCGGCTGTTCCCTTGGGTCCAATAAATATACTTATTATGAATGAGGCTATAAAAAAGTATAAAAATGGCGTGATGATAGGACTTGGAGCTATGAGCTCTGACATCATGTATTTGTCTTTAATCGTATTTGGGTTAATCTCTTATTTTAACCATCCATATATTTTAAATTCCTTATCTCTTTTTGGTGGAGCTTTTTTAATATATCTTGCATATGCTATTTTTAAAAATAGAGATACAAAGATAGGAACATCAAAAGGGAGTGTGAAAGATAGCAGTTATATCAAACTATATGCAAAAGGTTTTGTCTTAACAGCTATAAACCCGTACACTATAGGTTTTTGGTTAAGTGTTTCAGGTTATATAGCAGGTAAAGAGCTAGACCCTTATATAACTCTATTTGGGATGTTGAGTTCTATTTTACTTTGGATAACACTTATGCCGTATCTGGTACATAGAACTAAGCATAAAATATCTCAAAGTGTTTCACACTGGATAAGTACAGCATCTGCTCTGATTTTATTTGGTTTTGGTGTAGTAATGATTGGGAAGCTTGTTTTATAATTAGATATAATAACTTTAGATATTAAAAAAGGGAAAATATGAAATATATAGTAGCACTACTTTTAATGACTCTGCTATTTGCCAATGCAGATGCCACGCAAAAAACTAATAAGAGTGAGAGAAAAGCACTTAAACAAGAGAGAAAAGTACAAAAACAAGAGAGAAAAGCTGCTAAGAGAGAAGCAAAACAGCTAAGAAAAGCAGAAAAAGGAAAAGATAAGTGGGAAAGAAAGTCTGAAAAAAGAGAAGCTCGTCAGGCTAGAAAAGAGAATAAACGAGAAGTAAGAAAAGCTAGAAACGATACACAAAGAGAAAATAGACAAGAGCGATTGACTATTAAAAAAGAAAAGAAAAAAGAGAGAAAACTTGAACAGGGTCAAAATAGACAAGAGAGATGGAGTGAAAGTAAAGAAAGTAGAAAAGCGAGACAAAAAGCTCAAAGAAAATCTTCAAATTACTAAAAAATCTAACCTTAAGATAACCATAAATTAAGCTACATATAAGTTTATGTAGCTATACTTCCGTCACTTAAATTAAATGAAAGGTTCATGAATGAAATTTACACAAATTGCAACTCCTGAACAGATTGATCAAAAATGGATTTTGATTGATGCTGAAGGCAAAACATTTGGTCGTATGATCACTGAAGTAGCTACTTTACTTCGTGGAAAGAACAAAGTTTGCTGGACTCCGAATATTGACTGTGGTGACTACGTAGTTATCATCAACGCTTCTAAGGCTAAATTTAACGGTCTTGGTAAAATAGCAAACAAAGAATATTTTTCTCACTCAGGTTACTTCGGTTCTACTAAGAGTGTTAAGATGACTGAGCTTTTAGAGAAAAACCCAGAGAAACTATATAAATTAGCTACTCGTGGTATGCTTCCTAAAACTAAGCTTGGTGCTAAAATGCTTAAAAAATTAAAAATTTATGCAGGTGATCAACACCCTCACACTGCACAACTAGCTAAGTAAGGATAACCACATGGCAAGAATATATGCAACAGGTCGTCGTAAAGCGTCGATAGCAAAAGTATGGTTAACTCCAGGTACAGGTAAAATTACTATCAATGGTCTTTCATTAGATGCATGGTTAGGTGGACTAGAAGCTAAGAAACTTCGTGTTAAACAACCATTAGTTCTTTCTAAGCAAGACACAGCAGTTGATATCGTTGCTACTACTTTAGGTGGTGGTTTTGGTGGTCAAGCTGATGCACTACGTCACGGTATTTCTCGTGCACTAGTAGAATTTGATCCAGCAATTAAAGCGATTCTTAAACCAGAAGGTATGATGACTCGTGATTCTCGTGTTGTTGAACGTAAGAAGCCAGGTAAGCGTAAAGCTCGTCGTTCTCGTCAGTTCTCAAAACGTTAGTATTTTCTACAACTTTTATCAATGCTTTTTGCATTGGTAAAATCTTTCTATAATCTTCACAAAAAACAATCTATTTAACTTATTTGATATATAATGCCCACAATTAATCAAAAGGTACGTTTATGAAAAAATTTMTTATAGCTCTCGTAGTAGTTATTGCTATTATTGCACTTCTTCCAATACTAGGTAATAAAGTAGCTGATGGAGTTCTAAAAGAAAAGGTTGCCGTTTTAACTTCTAATGGTTTAGAGTTGAAAAATAGTACAACAGATGCTTCGTACCTAACTACAAAAAAACATTATGAGTTTTTACTAGCAGATGCTTCTAAATTTATAGCACATCTTAATCAATATGCAGGGGCTCAAATCCCTCCATATATAGATGCAATGATTTCAGGTGTAGTCGTAGGTGTAGATATAAAGTATAGTAACTTCCCACTTACTTCTAAAGTTATAGTAGATATTTACCCTTTAACTCTTCCTACTAATATTACGGATGAGTTAAAAAAAGAAAATATGCCTTTTTATACTTATATAGATAAGTTACTCCAAGGAAAAGGTGTTTTATACCATATGAACTACTACCTATCTGATGAACTTTTTGACGGTTATATAAAAGATATAGACGAAGAGTATCTTTTTGATAATGGTAGCAAGATGACTGTTAAACTATTTGATGCTATTTATTATGGAAGTGGTCCTTTAATAGCACCTACAAATTTACAGACTAGCATCTCCAAAATTATTATTAAAGCTGATGAGTCTACAAAAGCTATTACATTTGAGATGAATGATTTGTCATCTTCATCTACTTTTGAATCGCAAAGTACTTATGTGTCAGGTGCTGCGATGAAATCTATGTCAATATTTATAGATGAAGGAAAAAATTCTGAGTTAGAAGCTAGTATTGATAATATTAAAATAAACGTATCATCAAATACGCAAGGTAAAAAAGCAGAGTTTTATGCAAAGAGTTCTATAGGTGAGTTTAAATTTAAGTCTAAAGATGCAAATGTAGCAGCTTCAGGTTTTAACTATGATATCTCTTTGAATGGTGTAGAAAAAGATTCATATGAGGAGTTTAGAAAACTAACTTCTCATGCAAATACAAATTACTCTCCAGAATTTGTGCAGAAACTTCAAGAATCAGTTACGAAGCTACTATCAAAAGGTTTATCACTTAGTGTCGCTGATATGTCAGTTAAAACGATAACTATAGAAGATAAAAAACCTATAGATGGGTTTAGTTTGATGGCAAAAATAGTTTTAAAAGAAGATGCAGATTTAGCAAATAAACTAAAAACCTCTACAATGTCTGTAGCTAATAATTTTAATTTTGCATCTACTGTAAAATTTTCAAAAGAGTTCTATGCTCTTATAAATAAAGAAGCACCTGTAACAGGTATGGCAAACTCGTTAGCTAAAGAAGAAGGAAACAATCTTGTTTTTGAAATTAAGTTTAATGATGGAAAGCTTACTGTAAATGACAAAAATATCAATTAAGAGCTTATTGTGAAACTTTTACTCTTTCTTTTTTTAGCTATAAATATATTTGCCTCAACCTTGCATCTAGCAACATCGGCAAATCCTTCTAGACTAAACCCACTCCTTGCTACTGACTCTAGTTCATCTGAGATTGCAGGGTTTTTATTTAACGGACTTGTTAAGTTTGATAAAGACTCTTCAACGATAATTGGTGATTTGGCAAAAGAATTCTATTTTGAAAATGACACTACAATTATCTTTAAACTTCATGAAAATGTTACGTGGCATGATGGAGAGAAGTTTAGTGCTAATGATGTTCTCTTTACATATAAGACTTTAATCTCACCAAAAGTAGTCTCACCATATAGTGCAAACTTTAGATTTATAAAAGATGTAGTAGTAGTTGATGACTTCACTATAAAAGTAATATATAAGCAACCATACTTTAAAGCTTTAGAGACATGGATGATGGGTATCTTACCTGAGCATGTTTTAAAGACGGAAAAAAACCTTATGAACTCTAAGTTTAATATTAACCCTATTGGAACAGGTGCGTATAAACTTTACCAACTAGAACATTCTAAAAATATAATTCTTGTTGCCTTTGATGATTACTTTGAAGGAAGAGCTAAGATAGATAGAATATCTTTTCATGTTATTGCCGATCCGATGACTCGATTTTTGATGTTAAAGTCATCAGCTTTGGATATTGGCTCTATTGAACCTATGCAGTATGAAAGACAACTAAACAATGAGTTTTTTAGTGAGTTTAATATTTATGAGCAGATAAGTAAATCATACACATATCTTGGCTTTAATCTTAGACGTGATAAGTTTAAAAATCCTAAAGTTAGAGAGGCATTATCCCTAGCCGTAGATAGACAAGAGATAGTAGATATTTTGTTCTTTAAACATGCTAAGGTCTGTACGGGACCTTTTTTACCAGGTACTAGAGCATTCAATAATGATATAAAAGCACCTACTCAAGATATACAAAAAGCAAAAGAGCTTTTAAAAGAAGCGGGGTACGATAAAAAGAACCCTTTTACATTTGAGATAGTTACTTCAAATTCAAGTGCTATCAGACCATATGCGGCACAGATACTTCAGCATCAGCTAAAAAAGGCTGGTGTAGTAGTTACTCTTAGAGTTATGGAGTGGCAAGCATTTTTAAATATGGTAGTTTTTCCAAATGAGTTTGATAGTGTACTGCTTGGATGGGGACTTTCCCCAACACCAGATCCATATATGTTTTGGCACACGGACAATGATAAAAAAGGCGGCTTTAATCTAGTTGGCTATAACAACCCAAAGATGGACAGATTGATAGAGACATCACAAACAATTGTAGATAGAGAAAAGCTAGGTAAACTTTGGCAAGAGATGTTTAAGATGATAGTTGATGATAATCCATATTTATTCTTATATATACCTAACTCTATTACTAGTGTAAATAAAAATATTAAAAATATAAAGCCTGCTAAAAGTGGCATCTGGCATAACTATATAAAATGGGAGAAGGAGTAGTGTATGAGAACTAAATTAATTATTATTGCTATATTTATAGGTTTTATTTTTTCTGGATGTGTGCCCAAACTTGCCACAGTAGCAGAAGATGGAAATATTGCTAGTATAAAAAAAGAAGTATTAAGTATAGATGACAAACAAGAGCTTCTATCTTGGTCTGCATATTATGGAAAAATTGATAAGGTAAAGTATCTACTTGAAGATGGTGCTGATATAAATTATTACAAAGATGAAATGTTAGGCTTATATCCAGCAATCGCACTGGGGGCTTCAGGTAACAATCTAGAGATGGTTAAATATTTAGTAGAAAATGGAGCTGATATAGATAAGCAAACAAAATATGGACGTACGGCAGCATCAATAGCTGCACAATTAGGATATTTAGATATTGTAAGATATTTGGCAGAGGAGGGTGCTGATTTATATGCAGGGAAAGGTTTAAATACTATTATAGAATTAAAAGATAATGGGCATGAATATTTTATACCTATTGTATTAGATATTCAAAAAGAAGCAAAGCTTAAAAAACAGCAACTGGCTGTTAAAACACAAACGTCACATTTAGAGCAAAAAAATAGTGGATTAGATGATATTCCATTACTATTAAAGAATGCAAAAGCTCACAAAATAGATAATACAAAATGGCTCTTTATAATCGCTATAGAAAACTATGAATATACAAGCCCCGTAGTCTACTCAGCAAACAGTGCTTTACAGTTTAAAAGTGTAATGCAAAAGCGGCTTGGAATATCAGAGAAAAATACAAGAACACTAATAAATCAAGGTGCAACAAGTGCTAAGATAGATTACAATCTAAAAGATATGCTCAGAAGAGTTAAAGAGGGTGATACTATTTACTTCTACTATAGTGGACATGGTATTCCTGTTGCATCTCAAAATAATGCTCCTTATATGCTTGCACAAGATATGAATCCGGCTTACATGACAGATGAAAGGTTTAAACTTCAAAATATTTATAAATCGCTTAGTGATTCAAAAGCTGCAAAAGTAGTGGCATTTATAGATAGCTGTTTTAGCGGTGGAACAGATAATCAATCACTCGTAAAAGGCGTAGCTGCTGCAAGAATGATACCTAAAAAAGTAACATTTGATAAAAGTAAAATGATAGTAATAAGTGCTGGTAGTGGAATCCAATATTCAAATAAGTATGATGACAAAGCAAACAGACTCTTTTCTTATTATCTGATGAGAGGACTTATTAAAAATAATTCAAATACAAGTAGACTTTATGATTATGTAAAATCAAATGTACAAGAGAAATCTTATGAGATGGGAGCTTCTTATGAACAAGTACCAGTTTATGATGGAAATATTGGATTAGACTTTTGATAATACTATTTGATTTAGACGGAACACTAATAGATTCGACAGAAGCAATATTAGAGACCTTTCATCATTCTTTTAAAGTACACAACTATCCAAAACCAAAAGATGAAGATATAACAGCTCTAATAGGATATCCGTTGGATGTGATGTACATGGAATTAGGAGTAGATGAAGAAGTTGTGTGGGACTATGTACACACATATAAAGAGTATTATCGTGTTATTTCCACACAGAGGACAACTCTCTTGCTTAATGCAAGAAAGGCAGTTATTGAGGCTAGTGAGTTTGCAATACTTGGTATTGTTACAACAAAAACTGGAAAATATTCTAAGGTCTTAATGGAACATTTTGATCTTATGCAATACTTTGAAGTTTTAATTGGCAGAGAAGATGTTGAAAAGCCAAAACCAGATGCCCAGCCAATCTTAAAAGCTTTAGAGAAATTAGATGATTCAGGCAGAGAAATTTGGATGATAGGTGATACAAAATTAGATTTAATTTCAGCAAAAAATGCAGGTGTGAATTCAATAGGTGTTTTAAGCGGATATGATAGTTGTGATATTTTAAAACAACACACAAGTGTGATATTTRATGATGCTTTAGAGGCAGTTAAATATCTTCAAAATAGGAAAAAAACACACATTTCCTTCACTTCATAATAAAGTGTATTATTTCAAGCTATATTTAAGAGCAACTTCCCTAGAATACATGTAATTAGAACTGAAGATTCTTATGTAATGAAAAGAAGGAGAATTAATGCTAGAAATTAGATGGCATAGTCGTGCTGGACAAGGTGCTGTAACAGGTGCTAAGGGTTTAGCTGATGTTATTTCGACAACTGGAAAACATGTACAAGCATTCGCATTTTATGGGTCTGCTAAACGTGGAGCTGCAAYGACAGCTTACAATCGTGTTGATGAAAAAGTAATTATGAATCATGAAAAGTATATGGAACCAGATTTTGTTTTCGTAATTGACCCCGCGTTAGTTTATACAAGTGATGTTACTATAAATCATAAAGATAATACAAAATATATTATTACTACTCACCTAACTAAAGAGGAACTTGTAAAAGCTCAACCAAAGTTAGAAGGTAAAGAAGTTTATACTGTTGATTGTATCACAATTGCAAATGAGACTATTGGTCGTCCTATCCCAAAYACACCTATGCTAGGTGCATTTATGAAAGTTTCTGATATGTATGATATAGAGTTYTTCAAAGATAGTATGAAGAGAGTTCTCAGCAAATTACCACAGAAGATTGTTGATGCAAATATGATTGCAATTCAACGTGCTTACGACGAAGTGAAATAAGGAGCTAATGATGGCAAATAAAGGATGGGATGAGTTTGAAATCGGAGCTATGCTTCGCTCATTTGATGGTAAGATAGATGATATTGCGGGAACTGCACAGGTAGATCGTTCGTATTCTCCAAATAACTCTTACATGGCAAGTGTTGCAGACTGGAGACTTGTTAAGCCAGTCTTTAATAAAGACTACTGTATCGATTGTCAATTTTGTTGGATTTATTGTCCAGATGTTTCAATTATTTCTAGAGATAAGAAAATGATTGGTGTAGATATGGATCACTGTAAAGGCTGTGGAATTTGTGTTGAGGTTTGTCCTACAAATCCTAAATCACTTTTAATGTTCCCAGAACAAGCGGATGAAGAGGCAGAGATTGCTTCATGGCCTGCAAAAGATGAGGAGAAATAGTAATGGCATTTGATAAAATGGAATTAAAAGATATTGAAGTATGGGATGGTAACTTTGCAGCTGCTCAGGCACTTAGACAGTGTCAGGTAGATGTTATTGCTGCATACCCTATTACTCCATCAASTNNMSTAWTGYTGAGGGATATGCAAAATTCAAGTCAGACAATTATGTTGAGGGTGAATTTGTAATGGTTGAGTCTGAGCATGCTGCTATGAGTGCATGTATAGGTGCGGCTGCGGCTGGTGGTCGTGTTGCAACTGCTACTTCTTCTCAAGGTCTTGCACTTATGGTTGAGACATTATATCAAGCATCTGGTATGCGTTTACCAATCGTTTTAAACATTGTAAACCGTGCACTGGCTGCTCCACTTAATGTTAATGGTGACCATTCAGATATGTATCTTTGTCGTGATAGTGGTTGGATTCAGTTTGATGCTTACTCTCCACAAGAAGCTTATGACTTAAACTTTATAGCTTTTAAAGTTTCGGAAGATCACGGCATTAGACTTCCTGTAGTTGTAAATCAAGATGGTTTTATGACTTCTCATACAGCTCAGGGCGTTACAACTATGGATGATGATAAAGCATTTGGATTTGTTGGTACTTATAAACCAATGAATGATATGTTGGATTTTGAGCATCCTGTAACTCATGGTGTACAAACTGAAGAAGATTGGCACTTTGAGCATAAAGCTCGCCAACATAATGACCTTATGACTAAAGTATCTCCAAAAATTGATGAAGTATTTGCAGATTTTGAAAAATTAACTGGTCGTAAATACRATCAAGTTGAGACTTACGATATGGAAGATGCAGAAGTAGCAGTATTTTGTCTGGGTACATCTGTTGAGACTGCTCGTGTAGTTGCAACTGAAATGCGTGCTAAGGGTATCAAAGCAGGTGTAGTTGGACTACGTGTTATCCGTCCGTTCCCATTTGCAAGAATTCAAGAAGCACTTAAAGATATTAAAGCCGTTGCTATCTTAGATAGATCATCTCCAAATGGAGCTGCAGGTGCGATGTTTAATGAAGTTAGTGCTGCGATGTATGCATCTGATTATAATCCACTAATCAGTGGTTATATCTATGGTCTTGGTGGTCGTGACTTAACTAAAGCACACTTAGTAGATCTTTACAATGAGCTTCAAGCAAATGTTGAAGCTGGTAAAGTAACTACTCAACTACAACAGTTTATCGGTGTTCGTGGACCGAAACTAGCTTATTTATAGGAAATTTTTATGAGTGAAATGAAAAAAATTAAAAACTTAAAAGAGTTTTCAACATCAGCAGACCGTTTTGAAGGTGCAAATCTTCTATGTCCTGGTTGTGCTCACTCTATTATTGTTCGTGAAGTTTTAAATGCAACGGATGTTCAAAAAGTAAAAGATGCTGGTGGTTCAATTATCGTGTCGCCAAATACTGATGTGGGTGTTATCGAGCAGAGTATTTCTTTGGGGATGGTCCCCATGCCCGGTTTTCAAACAGCAACCGAAGCCCTGACCGCGATCAAGGCAGGCGCAACATATTTAAAATTATTTCCCGCGAATT
>NVRL01000009.1 GCA_002732645.1 Sulfurimonas sp.
TGAAAACAATGAAAAAATTATTTAAAGGTAGGTTATATGGAGCATATTAGCACTGCAAATCCGTATTTTGGGGTATTCGTACTATTTATTGTAACATTTGGTGCATTCACAGCTACGACTATCATAGCTCGTTTAGCGAGTCGCGCATTGGCGGCAAAAGATAGTGAAAAGATTAGACTCTCAGTTTACGAATGTGGACCAGAGGTAACTAGACAACCAAATAGAATATCACCACAGTTTTATCTATTTGCGTTACTTTTCTTACTATTTGATGTAGAGATTATTTTTATGTTTCCATGGGCGGTTAACTTTAAGCTACTAGGTTGGTTTGGTTTCGCTGAGATGTTAATGTTTATTGGACTATTAACTATTGGATTCGTATATGCATGGAAAAAAGGAGCACTTGAATGGCACAACATAAAGTAAATTATACACAAAATGGTGGCTTACCTGCAGCACTTACAAGTATAGATAAAATTGTAAACTGGGGTCGTTCAAACTCAATTTGGGCACTTACTTACGGTCTTGCTTGTTGTGGTATTGAAATGATGGCATCTGGTGCATCAAGATATGATTTTGACCGTTTTGGAACAATTTTTAGAGCATCTCCTCGTCAAGCAGATGTTATGATCGTTGCAGGAACACTTACAAAGAAGCACGCAGAGTTTATTAAAAGACTTTACGACCAGATGACTGAGCCTAGATGGGTTATTTCAATGGGTTCATGTGCAAATACTGGTGGTATGTTTAATACATATGCAACGGTACAAGGTGTTGATAGAATCATACCTGTAGATTTATACTTGCCAGGCTGTGCACCTCGTCCAGAGACACTTCAGTATGGTGTTATGTTACTACAGAAAAAAATTCGTGCCAATTACGCATCCAAAGCACAAAAAGCAAAAAGGTTAATGTAATGAGAGCATATACACCTAAAGATGATGTACAGGCTAAGCCGTATTACACAGACAGATTTTACAAATCTCCGCAAGTACCTAAACATGCACCTGAAAGTGATGAAGTGTTTAATGCTGATTTAGAATCTATTAAAGCAAAATTTGAAGTACTAGACGCTTATATTCAAGTAGAACAAATGGTAGTTTATATAAATGCTAAAGACAACTATGGTGTTTTAGAGCTTATGAGAGATGAGCTTGAATATACTCAGCTTTCAGAGATGAGTGCTATTGACTGGTTAGCAGATAGAAATGGTTTTGAAGTATTTTATCAGATGCTAAGTATGAATAAGCGTAAGCGTATTCGTATTAAGATGTTTATAGAAAATGGACAAGCCGTAAACTCAGTAGAGAAACTTTTTCGCTCAGCAGACTGGTCTGAGAGAGAGATGTTTGATATGTTCGGTATCGAAGCTAATGGACATCCATTTATGAAAAGAATCCTTATGCCTTACGATTGGCAAGGAAACCCTCTTCTTAAAACTTACCCACTTCAAGGTGATGAGTTTGCTGCTTGGTATGAAGTAGATAAGATCTATGGAAAAGAAGCAAGAGAAGAGATTGGACCAGAAATCCGTGATACTGCAAGAATCGACCGTTATGATTCTGATAGATTTTCTCGTTTAGGACATGAAGTACCTAAAGGAACAGAGATTACAGGAGATGAGCCAGTAAATGAACAAGCTTACCAAGAAGATGGTGGTGTGTTCTTAATTAAGAAATTTGATAAAGAGTCATCAGTAATTATTGATGATCCCCAGAGATAGGTAGAAATATGGCACAAATAAAAAATAGATTAACACCGTTTTTTGAAAATATCACTTTTGACAGAGACGATAATGAACTTATATTAAACTTCGGTCCTCAGCATCCATCTGCTCACGGACAGTTACGTTTAATGCTTCATCTTCAGCAAGAGCAGATAGTAAAAGCTCATCCTGATGTAGGATATCTTCATCGTGGTATGGAAAAAATGGCTGAGAACATGATTTACAATGAGTTCATGCCTACAACAGACCGTATGGATTATATTGCTTCATCTTCAAACAACTATGGATTTGCTCTATCAGTTGAGAAGCTTATCGGTTTAGAAGTTCCTCGTCGTGCGAAAGTAATTCGTATGATGCTTTTAGAGATTAACCGTCTTATGTCTCACCTTTTCTGGTTAGCTACTACTGCTCTAGATATTGGTGCGATGACAGTTTTCCTTTTTGCATTCCGTGAAAGAGAATACTTGATGGATATCATCGAAGGTTATTGTGGAGCTAGACTTACACATTCTGCTATTCGTATTGGTGGTGTTCCACTAGATATTCAAGACAGTTTTATCGCTCAGCTAAAAGACTTCTTAGATAAGTTACCTGCAAATATCAAAGATTATGAAGATCTTCTTGACACTAACCGTATCTGGTTAATGAGAATGGAAGAAGTTGGTATTATTTCTAAAGAGATGGCWTTATCATGGGGTTGTACTGGTCCTATGCTTCGTGCATCTGGAGTAGCTTGGGATATTCGTAAAGAAGAGCCGTATGAGCTATATGACGAAGTAGAGTTTAATGTTCCTTTCTCAGATAAAGGTGATAACTTTGCACGTTACCGTGTTTACATGGAAGAGATGAGAGAGACTGCAAAGATTCTTTATCAAACAATAGATATGTATCAAGAGTGTGTTAAAAATGGAGATACAGAGTTAATGGCTCACGCTCCAAAATATGTATCGGCTCCAAAGCTTGATATCATGACACAAAACTACTCTTTGATGCAACATTTTGTTCTTGTAACACAAGGTATGAGACCTCCTGTTGGAGAGGTTTATGTAGCGACTGAGTCACCAAAAGGTGAGTTAGGTTTCTTCATTAACTCTCAAGGTGGACCATATCCATACAGACTAAAACTTCGTGCTCCATCTTTTTGGCACACAGGTATTTTAACTGACTTACTTCCTGGACACTACATCCCAGATGTTGTTTCTATTATTGGTACTACGAATATTGTATTTGGTGAGGTTGATAGATAATGAAAAGATATGATTTAAGACACTTAAAAACTGAGTTTGAACCTAGAATGAAAGAAATTTTAGGGACTCATGGTGCAGGCGAAGTAGCAATCTTTTTATTTGAAATCGGTGATTTTACTCCGATTCAAAAATCAGCAGATTTAGTAAAAGAATGTGGTTATGAGTTGATGAACTCTTTAAAGTTTAACGAAGTCGACTGGACTATCGTAGCAAAAAAAGCTTAGGAATTTAATTTGAGTAAAGTATATNYKYYMYMCKWGSWRWGSKGRWYTRSWRARSWRWWWYSRWAWMCYKMAMGARGASYKGSAWSWAYMWRMTYWWMAKYWAYYTGCAACTTACGATGATCATCGTGACTCAAAAGCCTTTATAGGTTGGGATGGTGTTTCACTGTTCAACGAGGATGTTGATGTTATTCGTCTAGCTATGGAATATGCTGCACAGTACCAAGAGTACTCTGAAGCTTGTGGAAGATGTGCACCTGGAAGATGGGGTGGACGTATTTTATATGACCAACTAGATAAGATTGCTCGTGGTGAAGGTAGTAAAGCTGATATGGACCACTTGAAAGAGATTGGTAAAAGTATGCAAATCACTTCAAAATGTGAGATTGGTAAAACTGTTCCAAATCCTATTATTGATTTAATGACTCATTTTGAAGATGAGTTTATGGATTGTATAAACAACCAAAAACCATCTAAACATTATCACGATGAAGTTGGTTATATTGCAAAAATTACAGCACCTTGTACTGATATGTGTCCTGCACATGTTGATATCCCAGGATATATAGAGGGTGTAAGAGATTTAAGATTTGATGACTCTCTAGAAGCAACTCGTCAAACAATGCCATTAGCACATGTTTGTGGCCGTGTTTGTCCACATCCTTGTGAAGATGCTTGTAGAAGAACAAATCTTGATGAGCCTATCGCTATTATGGAACTTAAGCGTTTGGGTGCTGATTGGGAAACTGACCACGGTTTTGGTTTTTTCCATCCTATGGAAAAAGCGCCTAGTAATGGTAAAAAAGTTGCAGTAATCGGTGCCGGTCCTGCAGGTCTTACTACAGCTTACTATCTTGCAGCTGAGGGAACTCATGTGGATGTTTATGAAGAACTTCCTGTTMTTGGTGGTGAAGTTGCTGTTGGTGTACCTGAATACAGAATGCCGATTGATAAGTATAACCAAGATATCGAATGTGTAAGAGATATGGGTGTTAATTTTATAACTAACTCTCGTATTGGTGCAGATGATATGAGAAGATTTGAGACAGAATATGATGCAACTATGGTTGCTACCGGTACCCGTATCTCTAAGAAAGTTCGCTGTGATAACGAAAGACCTGAAGTCGAAGGTTACTGGTCTGCTATCGAGATGCTTGACCAGATTAACCTTTGGGACAAGTATGAGATCGGTGAAGCCGTAGATTTAACTGGTAAGACAGTTGTTTGTGTTGGTGGTGGATTTACATCTATGGATGTTGTTCGTTGTGCCATTCGTGCAAATGCTAAAAAAGTTTATATGATTTATCGTCGTGATGAGAAAACAATTATTAGAAATACGACTTATGAAGAGTATCATGAAGCTGTAGAAGAGGGTGTTGAATTCTTATTTCACTCAGCTGTTAATACTATGAATGATGAGAATGATGTTTTAAAATCTCTTTTAGTTGATAAGTTTGAACTAGTTCCAAACCCTGATGGTGGTCGTGCTCAGCTTGTTAAAAAAGAGGGTGAGTCTTATACTATTGAGACAGACTTCTTAATCCCAGCAGTTTCTCAGTCTGCAGATCTTGATTTGCTTCCTCAAGAGTGGGAACTTGAGATGACATCTTGGGGAACTATAAAAACGAATGGTAAAGATTATATGACCTCTCGTAAAGGTATCTTTGCATCTGGAGATTGTGAATATGGTCCGATGACTATTGTTAATGCAGTTGGTCAAGCTAAGCGTGGTGCATCTGTAATGTCAAGATTCATGCAGACTGGTGAAATATCTCTAACTGATGATGAGATTATGGAAGATCACCTACGCAAACTAAGAGTTTATGACAAAAAAGAGAAAGTTGAAGGTTGGCTTCCGGGCTTACCAAGACAAGAGAGTGAGAAACTTGATGTTGATATTCGTAAATACAACAACAAAGAAGTAAATTTAGGTTTCACACACGAAGAAGCGATGAGTGAAGCTGATCGTTGTATGCGCTGTTACTATATCGCAATGATAGCAACATAAGGGAGGGGATATATGAGTAATTTGGTTAACTTTAAAATTGACGGTATCTCTGTAGAAGCTAAAAAAGGCGAGACTATTTTAACGGTAGCCCGCAGACATGATATCTACATTCCTACTATGTGTTATATCTCTAAGACTACACCTTGTGCATCTTGCCGTATGTGTGTTGTAGAAGCTGAGGGAGTTGAAGGTTTTGTACTTTCTTGTAATACTCCTCCAACTGAAGGTATAGAGATTAAAACCAACTCATCCGAGCTAGAGAGTGAACGTACAAACATCATGAAACTTTATGATGTAAATCATCCTTTAGAGTGTGGTGTATGTGATAAATCAGGTGAGTGTGATTTACAAAATAAAACTTTAGAGTTTGATGTAGCTAGACAAAACTTTTCTGCTCGTGATCAATCACGTGAGACTAAAGACTGGGGACTTATTAATTATGACCCTTCTCTTTGTATTTTATGTGAAAAATGTGTTCACGTATGTAATGAAGTAATTGGTGATGATGCTATTGATGTTCAGTTTGGTGGATATAGCTCAACGATTATTCCAAAAAATTCGGATGTTCTTGATTGTACTTTCTGTGGAGAGTGTATTGCAGTATGTCCGGTTGGTGCATTAGTAAGTTCTAACTTTAAATATAGTGCAAATGCTTGGGAACTTAGTCGTGTACCTGCTACATGTGCTCACTGTTCAGCAGGTTGTTCATTAGAGTATGAAACAAGACATACAGGAATTAACGGAGAGGATTCTATACATAGAGTAAAAAATAATTTTGAGTACACATCCCTTTGTGGTGCTGGTCGTTTTGGCTTTGATTTTGACAATAAAGAGTCTAGTAATGAAGCAGCATTTAATAAAGCTGTAGAAGCTGTCAATGAAGCAAAAGCAATTCGTTTTTCATCTATGATTACTAATGAAGAAGCTCATATCCTACAACTTTTAAAAGATAAGTTTGATATTAAGTTATTTAACGAAGATGCAWGAACGTTTCAAGAATTTATGAAAGCATACAGCAGTGTAAGTGGAAAACTTCACCACAGTGGTTCACTAGATGCAATTAAGCAATCAGATGCAGCAATTATTATTGGAAGTAGAATAGCTACTGATAATCCGGCTGTTAGATATGCACTTACAACAGCAGCTAAGCATAATGGGGCTAAAATAGTTTATGCTCATCCTATGGAAGATGCTTTAATGCAAAACACGGTTAGTCAGCTTATGAAATATGAAGTTGGTACAGAAGAGGGTGTTATGGCACTTCTTGCCAATGCTATACTTTCAGATGCTGACTTATCTGATGATGAGAGAGCATTTTTCAATGATCTTGATCTTGGGTATCTAGATGCTGAGAGTAATATTGGTGATGAAGAGATTGATCAGATGATGAAATCTTTTTCTAGATCAAAAAATCGTGTACTGATTATTGGAAACGATTTAATCGCACATAATCGTTCAGAGAATATTGCAAAACTTGCTGCTTTAATAGAAAAATATAGCTCATTTTCTTTAGTAATAGTTCCAAGTGAAGTAAATACTCTTGGTGTATCTCTAATTTGTGATTTGGACAAAGATGAAGATATTATTGATGTTGTGGGTTACAATGCAAAAGGTAACTTTATTATTTCATCTCTTTCTTTCGCAAACTTATCAGTACCATCTCTAAATCAGCAAGAGGGAACTTTTGTTAATATAGATAACAAAGTTCTTCCAACAAATGTTGCGGTTAGCTTTGAAGGTTATACATTAAATGATGTAGCTTCTGCATGTGGTGTTGRGAGTGCTAATRCTGTTAATTATACAAGCAAGTTAAACCCAGCAGCTGGTTTTAAAGATATAGATTTTGATACTTTAGAGAACTTTTTGTCTCCTTACGGTGATGACAACATAGGTTACTTACTAGATGAAGTTATATGTGAATCTAACGGAAAACTTGATGAAGTTGATGATTTACCTGAATTCAATGGTACAATTATATATCATGCAAATCCAGTCCTACAGTTTAACGCTTACACAAATAAAACAACACAACTAGAACGTGACACTACTCTTAGAGGTTCAGCTCAGTTTGCAGCAGCTGCAAAAATCTCAGATGGAGATAGAATTGAAATTAGTTTCTCTCACAAAACTATAATAAGAGAGTTTAAGCTTGATAGTGAGTTAAAAGGTACAATAGCACTAAATCCTACATTTGATGATGTAGTAGATGCTAGTAGATATAGATTTGAAAAATCCAAAATAAAAAGAGTAGTATAATGAGTAAAATTACTATAAAYATTGATGGTAAAGAGATCGAGACGCAAGAGGGTGAGTTTATTTTAAATGCGGCCCGTGCTAACGATATCTTTATCCCAGCCATATGTTACTTAACAAGATGTAGTCCGACACTTGCTTGTCGTATATGTCTTGTTGAGGCTGATGGAAAACAGGTTTATGCTTGTAATGCGAAAAGCAAAGACGGCATGAACATTACAACTACAACTGAAAATATTGAAAAAGAGCGCCGTGCAATCATGGAAGTGTATGATGTGAATCATCCTCTTCAATGTGGTGTTTGTGATCAATCAGGTGAGTGTGAACTACAAAACTATACTTTAGAGATGGGTGTAGATTCTCAGAGTTTTACGGTTAAAGATGTAGATAGAAGTTCACATGACTGGGGACACCTTCACTACGATCCGGGCTTATGTATAGTTTGTGAAAGATGTGTTACTGCATGTAAAGATATGATAGGTGATAACTCTCTTAAGACTGTTCCTCGTGGAGCTGATGCACTAGAGGCTGAGTTTAAAGAGACTATGCCAAAAGATGCATACGCTATGTGGAATAAGCTTAACAAATCAGTAATCGGTCTGACCAACGGTACTGATGTTCTTGACTGTACAAGTTGTGGTGAATGTGCTGCTGTTTGTCCGGTTGGCGCTTTAGTTGATACTCACTTTATGTACAAATCAAATGCTTGGGAACTTAAGCAAGTTCCTGCTACTTGTGGTCACTGTTCTGCTGGATGTCAAATCACATATGATGTTAAACACACAAGTATTTCTGATGATAGTGATAAAATCTACCGTGTTATGAATGAGTGGAACTATGTTTCACTTTGTGGTGCAGGTAGATACGGATTTGACTATGAAAATAGAGTTGAATCTAAAGATGAATCAGCATTTGCATCTGCGGTAGAAGCTTTCAAAAAGGCTGACACAATTGAGTTTACTTCTACTATTACAAATGAAGAGGCTTATCTACTTCAAACTWTAAAAGAGAAGCATGGTTATAAGCTTGTAAATAATGAAGCTAAATCTTTTCAAACATTTTTGAAAAATTATAGTGAGATAAGTGGAACTATGCTTTATGGTAATGATTTAGAAGCTACTCATAATTCTAACTTTGTAATCTCACTTGGAAGTGCACTAAAAAGTGATAATCCAAATGCAAGATATGCACTAAATAACTCAATGACTGTGAATAAGGGTGCAGGACTTTATTTCCATCCTGTAAAAGATCCTATTATAGAAGGTCTTGGAAAAAGTATTATGACAGTTAAACATGCACCACTTCAAGAAGAGGCTGCACTTTATCTTATACTTGATTTATTCGCTGATAAAGAAAAACTACCTAAGAAAGTAGTTGAGTATTTAGCGACTTTCCATTCTGAGAAGACTATCACAGTTACTGAGACTATTAAAGAAAAAGTAGTTGAAATTGTTAAAGAGATGAAAGTTAACGAAGAGACTGGTGAAGAGGAAGAAGTAGAAGTAGAAAAATCTAAAATGGTTCCTAAAAAGATAGAAAAAGAGGTTGTTGTTGATGATAATGCTCTTTTAAGTATTTTAGGTGCTGATGATAACTTTATGGAAGCTTTAGAGAAAAACTTAAAGAAAAAAGACACTTTCTCAATGGTTATTGGTCCAGACCTTTATAACCATCCAAATTCTAAAAATATAGCTAGATTAGTTGGTTTAGTTGAGAAGTGTAGTGAGTTTGAACTTACTATGATTCCAACACTTACTAATACTTTAGGTGTAGCACTTATCTGTGAACTTGATGAAGTAGCTGGTGAATATAGTGTCGGTTATAACACGAGCGGAGACTTTACTCTATCTGCTCTTGGTAATGGCGACTTAGATATGCCTGCTAWCAATCAACAAGAAGGTACTCTGACTTCTATAAATAAAAGAGTTAATCCTACAAATGCAGCTCTACCTTATAAAGGATATGAGCTAAATGATATTGCTAACGCGCTTGGTATGAATGCTGAGAACGTAATTGATTATACAGCTTCTCTTCCAACAGCAGTAGGTTTTAAATCTGAAGCATTCGATAACTTACCGAATCACTATGAAAATGATGGTACAGAAGTTAGAGGATATCTTCTAGAAAATGTAAAAATTAAAAGAAGCACTAATCAAAATGTAGAACCATTTAGTGAAGATAAGTTAGAAGGAACTCTAATTTATCTTGCTAATCCTGTAAGACAGTTCACAGATTTCACAAATAAAACGACTAATCTTGATGAGATTGCCGGTTTATATATGAGTGAAGAGTTCTTAAGCGGATCAGAACTAAATGAAGGGGATAGTGTGAAAGTGAAGAGTGAGAATGGAGAGATTGTTGTTAATATCGTAAGTGATAATAAAATCGCTGGTGATATAGCAATTCTACCAACATTTGATTCTAAAATAAATTCAGAGGCTTTGTTCAGCGGATACCGCTTTGCAACAGCTTCGATTGAAAAGGTGTAATATATGGAAACAGCATATTTAATTGAAACGGTTATAAAAATCGTTGTAGTTTTACTTGTCTTTTCTGCACTAGCGGGGATAGGAACTTACTTTGAGCGTAAAATTCTTGCATTTATGCAGCGTCGTCTTGGACCAATGAATGTTGGTCCTTACGGATTACTTCAAGTTGCAGCAGATGGTGTAAAACTTTTTACAAAAGAGGATATTATCCCAACTAATGTAGTAGCTCCTATCTTTAAGATAGCTCCGGTTATTACTGCTGCTACAGCTTTTATGGCTGCTGCTGCGATTCCATTTTTACCATCGTTCACGATTTTTGGGTATGAAGTACATCCAATTGTTGCTGACATTAATATTGGTATTTTATATATTCTTGGAATCATGGGTGTTGGTCTTTACGGTCCACTTCTTGGTGGTATGGCTTCAGCAAATAAGTTCTCACTACTTTCTGCTGCTCGTGCTGCTGCCGTATTTATTTCATATGAGGTTGTTACAGGTTTATCAATCTTAGCTCCAATTATGATGGTTGGTTCATTGTCTTTGATTGATTTTAATGAGTATCAAGTTGAGAATGGCTGGATAATTTTTAATTTATATGGAGTTGGATTTGTAGCTTTTATTCTATTTTGGATAGCTGCATTTGCAGAGACTGGTCGTACACCGTTCCATCTTATTGCTAATGATCACGAGATTGTTGATGGTTTTGGTACTGAGTATTCTGGTATGAGATGGGGTCTTTTCTTYATMGGYGARTAYGCAAATATGTTYTTYWTYTCWTTTRTAATCCCWCTWCTTTTCTTAGGTGGATWYGGAGATGRWWSWTTTYTWGGWGCRTTAGSAYTACTTGGTAAGRNTGSMWNNTTTTTCTTTTTCTTCTTNNNATGGACAAGAGCTGCKTGGCCAGATGTAAGACCRGATCARTTGATGTGGTTATGTTGGAAAGTATTAATGCCAATCGCAGTTTTAAATATTTTACTTACTGCTATAGTATTGATATAAGGGGGTAATGATGAAAAATGAACAATTTAATAACAGAGATATCTCTAACGAATACTTTATGGTAGATATCGAAGATTATCCAACAGAGCCATGGGATAAGTTTAAAAGAGTAGTAAAAAGAACTTTTAGACTTGAACTATTTGTTGGACTTTGGGTAGTTATGCGTGAGATGATCAAATTTGACATCCATACAATTAAATATCCGGAAGAAAAGATGCCAATAGGTCCAAGATATCGTGCTATACACGAGATGAAAAGACTTTGGGAATCAGATGCTGAAAGATGTATCGGTTGTGGACTTTGTGAAAAAATCTGTATATCAAACTGTATCAGAATGGAAACAAAGATAGATGAAAATTCTCGTAAAGAAGTTAGTGAATATACAATTAACTTAGGGCGTTGTATTTTCTGTGGCTATTGTGCTGAAGTTTGTCCAGAGTTAGCTATTACTCACGGCGGTCGTTATGAAAATGCATCTGATCAAAGAGAGCATTTTGTGGACTATGCAGCAATGTTGACACCACTGGATAAGATGAAGGCCGGAACTCAGCAAGAGTTTGAAGGTTTTGGTGCTATCACACCACATGAAGATGAGCGTGTTAAACAAACACCTCTCTCATATTAAGGAGTTTGGGTATGTTTGAAGCGATTGCTTTTTATCTGTTTGCTTTTCTAACAATAGCGATGTTCTACATTACTGTAACAACATCACAAGCGTTGTATGCTTTAACAGCATTGGCAGCAGGGATGATTTTTATATCAGCATTTTTCTTTATTTTGGGTGCTGATTTTTTAGGTGCGGTACAAATCGTAGTTTACTCTGGTGCTGTAATGGCTCTTTATGCTTTTGGTATGATGTTTTTTGATACAACAAGGGAACTTAAAGAGAAAAAAGGAAATAAATTCCTAATTACAGGACTAGCATCTGTTGCAGCGGTTTTAATTGTTGTAATTTTTGCTGCTCCAATCGTTGGAGATAATATTACAGCTCTATATCCTATGACAGAGGGTGTCGGTAATACACAAGAGATAGGTATGGTTCTTTTTACTAAATACTTAGTTCCTTTTGAACTTGCTGCAGTTATGTTACTAGTTGCAATGGTCTCAGGTATTGTTTTAGCTGGTAAGAAAATGGATCTTTCTCTTACTCTTATGAGTGATGCTGAGATCAAAGATATGAGAAAAGAAAAAAATAAAAAGGTACTTTCATGATGGAAATAGGACTTAACCACTATCTTGTACTTTCTACAATTTTATTCTCTATCGGTCTGGTAGGTGTAATGAGAAGAAAGAATCTTCTAATGTTATTTTTCGCAACAGAGATTTTACTAAACTCTGTAAATATTGCTTTTGCTGCGATTTCACACTTTTACGGTGACTTAACTGGTCAGATGTTTGCATTCTTTGTAATTGCAATCGCTGCATCAGAAGTTGCTGTAGGACTAGGATTATTAGTTGTTTGGCATAAACGTCACAACAATATCGACCTAGATTCAATGTCAACGATGAGAGGATAGAAATATGGAAGTATTACTATATACAGCACTATTTGCACCCCTTGTAGGTTCTTTGTTCGCTGCACTATTTGGTGCAAAACCAAAGATGCTTATAACAGGTATTGTTGCAAKTGCTTTACTGGGACTGTCACTTGTTGCTAGTACAATTCTTTTAGTATTTGTACTATCAAGTGGACAGTATGTTCAAGTTGAGATGATGACTTGGATGGCTACTGGTGATCTTTACATTCCTTTTGGTTTTATTGTTGATCAGATAAGTGTTACTATGATGATGGTTGTTACTCTTGTTTCAACTGTTGTTCACGTATATGCTATCGGTTATATGGATCACGATAAAGGTTTTAACCGTTWCTTCGCTTGGTTATCAGCATTTGTTTTCTCGATGATGATTCTTGTTATGAGTGACAACTTTGCAGGTCTTTTCATTGGTTGGGAAGGTGTTGGTCTTTGTTCATGGGGTCTTATTGGTTTTTGGTATCATAAAGAGAGTGCTACTTGGGCAGCAAATGAAGCGTTCATTATGAACCGTATTGCTGACCTTGGTATGCTTATCGGTATCTTCTTAATATATTGGAATACTGGTACACTTCAGTATCACGAAGCTTTTGCAGCAATGCCTGCTTTAGAGACTGATGTATTAACATGGATTGGTATATTCTTATTTGTTGGTGCTATGGGTAAATCAGCTCAGTTCCCACTACATACTTGGCTTGCAGATGCGATGGAAGGTCCTACTCCTGTATCGGCACTAATTCACGCAGCGACAATGGTAACAGCTGGTGTTTACTTAGTTATACGTTCAAACGAGTTATATGCACTTATTCCAAATGTTGGTCTATTCATYGCATCTCTAGGTGCATTTGTTGCAATTTTTGCAGCTACTATGGCACTTGTTAACCGTGATATTAAAAGAGTAATCGCTTACTCAACACTGTCTCAGTTAGGTTATATGTTTGCAGCTGTAGGTCTTGGTGCTTATTGGGTAGCACTTTTCCACCTTATGGCTCACGCATTCTTTAAAGCTTTATTATTCCTTGGTGCTGGTAATGTTATGCACGCAATGCATGATGAGCTTGATCCATTTAAGATGGGCGCGTTAGGAAAGACTATGAAGGGTACTATGATTCTTATGACTTTAGCATCAGTAGCCCTTGCAGGTATCTTCCCACTAGCTGGTTTCTTTTCAAAAGATTTAATTCTTGAAGTTGCTTTTGTAGATCATCACTTTATTATCTACACAGTATTATTATTTACTGCTGGTTTAACTGCATTTTACAGTTTCAGAATTATTGCACTTATTTTTCACGGTGAAGATCGTCATACAGCACTTGGTCATCATCCACATGAAGCGTATAAATTTATGTTATGGGCAGTTCTTCCACTAGCTAWRWWAKYRRKWRWWKMAGSWKWMWWAKTWWWWKRTRCKWWYTYTGAWMWRWTYRYWMMKKWAYTTSMWGYKACWSARWRTCATGTACATTCAGCTACTACATATTGGATTATGACTATTGGTACACAGCTTTTTGTTATAGCTGCAATCTATTTTGCATATAAAAAATATATGTCAAAAGATATCAAAGTTCCAGACGGTACAAGTGCTATGGAGAATAGTTTCAAATATAAACTATTAATCAACCAGTATTATATTCCTCATTTTTATGAAGAGTACTTAGTAAAACCATATAGAGAACTTTCAACAGTACTCTGGAAACAAGTAGATCAAAAAGTTGTTGATGCAACTGTAGATTCAATTGCAAACGCATTCTATGCAACAGGTGAAAGTACAAGAACAATGCAGAGTGGTAACTTATCTACAATGCTTAAGTGGATGGTAGCAGGTCTTGTTGCCTTGTTATCGCTAGCTGTAGTTTTTGGACTAGCAGTTAGACATTCTGATGAAATTAAGACAATTTTATCAGGTTTAGGAGTTTAATAGATGTTAGACAATATTTTATCGATTTTAATTTTCTTTCCAGCTGTAGCAGCTATTTTTGGATTTGCTGTTCATAAGGACAGTATCCGTGCTTATGGTGTTGCAGTTTCATTTATAGAGTTCTCACTTTCTTTACTGCTGTGGTTCTCATTTGATTCAAGTATATCTGGAATGCAGTTCATGGAACAGCTTCCGTTGATTCCTTCATTTGGAATTAACTATATTTTAGGTGTAGATGGTATATCACTGTTTATCGTTATTTTAGCAGCATTCTTTACTCTGATTGGTATCGCTTCACTTACTGATACTAAAAATGTAAAAAATATGATTATCACGCTTCTGTTCTTACAGATGACAATGGTTGGTGTATTTCTTGCTCTAGACGCAATTGTGTTTTATGTATTTTGGGAACTTTCACTTGTTCCGATGTTATACTTAATCGGTGCATGGGGTGGACCACTTAGAATTTACGCTTCAGTAAAATTCTTCTTATATACATTTACAGGTTCACTTGTAATGCTCGTTGGTATGCTTTTTATGGCATATTTCTACTACCAAGCAACTGGTGTATGGAGTTTCGCTATTCTTGATTGGTATCGTCTTATCTTACCTGAGACATTCCAACTATGGCTATTTAYAGCATTTTTCTTTGGTTTTGCAATCAAAGTTCCAATGTTTCCATTCCATACTTGGTTACCATATGCTCATGGTCAAGCACCGACAATCGGTTCTGTAATACTAGCAGCGATATTACTTAAAATGGGTACATATGCATTTATCCGTTTTTCACTACCAATGTTCCCAGATGCTGCAGTATTCTTCATGTTCCCTATAGCAATTCTTGCTATTATCATGATTATATATACCGCGATGGTTGCTTATGCACAAGAAGATATTAAACAAGTTGTTGCTTACTCTTCAGTATCACATATGGGTGTTATCATTCTTGGTACATTCGCTCTTAATGTTGAAGGTGWAACAGGTTCAATCTTCKTGWTGATTGCTCACGGTGTTGTCTCAGGGGCTCTGTTCTTGCTCGTAGGTGTTATCTACGATAGAAGACATACTAAACTTATGAGTGAATTTGGTGGTTTAGCATCTGTTATGCCTAGATTCGCGACTATCTTTGGTATTATGATGATGGCTTCAGTCGGTCTTCCACTTACAATCAACTTTGTTGGTGAGTTTTTAAGTCTTCTTGGATTCTATCAGCAATCACACATCTTAACTCTTTTAGCAGGTATTGCTATTATTGTTGGTGCTATCTATATGTTAGCAGCTTATAAAAAGATGTTCTTTGGTGAAGTTACAAATGAGAAAAATAGAAATCTTCCAGATGTAAATAAAAGAGAACTAATTGCTTTAGTTCCTTTAGTAATTATTACAATTTGGTTAGGTATTTATCCTAAACCAGTATTAGATCCGATTAACAACTCTGTAGAATCTCTTATACAACTAATGCATGACAAATCTATTACAGATGAAGCTAAATCTAGAATTCCAAACCTTATAGAAGGTATTGAGATTACTAGAACTTCAGCTAAGGAGGCACAGTAATGTTAGAGCCAGTAAACGTTTCATTAGAGTCATTAAATTTAATGACTCTTGCACCAATGTTGATTCCTATCATCGGTGCATTATTAATCCTAGTTATTGATATTAYCAAAGGTGGGTTAGATAAGACTCTATATGTAATGATAAGTATGCTTTTCTTATTAATAGATTTAGGTGCTATTGCAGAGACTGCAGGTCTCTTTAGTGAGGGCGGCACTATTATGGGCGTTTTCGATGTAATGCTTATAGATGGTTTAGCAATTCTTTCTCAACTGATTATTGTTGGTGCATCACTACTATTTATTCCATTGGCACTAACGCATAAAAGATTCCATGAATTCTCTTACCCAGAGTTTTTCGCACTTTTCTTATTTATGCTTGGTGGTTTCCAATTTATGGTTGCAACAGACAACTTAATTCTAATCTTTGTTGGACTAGAAACAGCGTCTTTAGCTCTATATACAATGATCGCTATGCATAACCGTGATAAATCTTTTGAAGCGGCTGTTAAGTACTTTACTATGGGTGCACTAGCTGCAGGTTTCTTTAGTTTTGGTTCAATGGTATTTTATGCTCTTACTGGTTCTATTGAGATTAACCAAATCGCTGCTGTACTTTCAGCTAACGGTTTTGCTGATATGGGCTTTGTACTAGTAGGTGTTGTATTTATTTTAGCGGCACTTGGATTTAAACTTTCACTTGTACCATTTCATACATGGGCACCTGATGTTTATGAAGGTTCTTCAGCATCACTAGCCGGTTTTATGTCAATTGTTCCAAAAATAGCAGTATTTATTGTTGCTATGAGAATATTTGAATTTCTAATTCACAGTGGAGTAATATGGTTAGAGGTAGTTCTTTATATAGTTGTTGTTATAACAATGACAATGGCAAATATCTGGGCACTTGTTCAAACTGATGTTAAGAGAATGCTAGCATATAGTTCAATATCTCATGCTGGTTTTGTAATGGCTGCTATTTTAATTGGTACTACTCAATCAAACAGTGCTCTTTTCTTGTACTGGATACTATTTAGTTTCACTAATCTTGGTGCCTTTAGTATGCTTTGGATATCTCGTCAAAAACATCTTCCAGATCATCAAAATTCAGACCATAGTTATAACAAGTTTGCAGGTATGATTCAAACATCACCAGTTGCTGCGACGATTATGGGACTTTTCATGCTAAGTTTAGCAGGACTTCCTCCATTTGCACTATTCTGGGGTAAACTATATATGATATCTTCTGCTGTAACAGGTGGATATACTGTACTTGCTCTTATTATGGCACTAAACTCAGCAATTGCTGGTTACTACTATTTAAAACTAATAGTATATATGTTCATGAGAGAACCAGTAATCAACAAAGACGGACATGTATTTGTATCAAATGCAACTACTCCGTTAAGAACAATTATTGGATTTGCTGCAGTAGGAACTATTTTTGCTTTTCTAGCTGTAAACCCAGTATTAGAGTTTATTACGGCTCTAGTATATAAAAGTGGATATTAATAGCACTTTATAAATTTAGGGAGAAAAAAGGAAGAGAATTTGTTTAAATGGATACTCTCGTCCCTTCTTCTCGCTACTGTTTTCACTACATCTCTTAATGCCCTTGATATCTCTCTTCAAGGTGCAAAAGAGAACTTTCAAAACTACTCAACCCTACATATAAAAGATAAAAATAAATTTTTATGCCAAGAGATGACTAATGACTTTGAGATCGTTACAAAAATAGTTTGTGCATTTTCAAAATCTCCTATAGAAAAACTAAAAACTTTACAAAATGATTTTTTTAAAATAGAGACTCAAATAAAGAGAAAGACATTTTTTCTAATAATAACACCATATAAAAAAATGAAACTATTTCCTGTTGTTTTTAATCTAAGCCAAGATGATAGTGTATTCGAAGCAAATGTGAAACTGGCAAAGCACTGGATGCTAGTTGGTTACAACAAAGAGCTACCATATATAAAGACTCAAGAAACTTCAGAGGTATCTATTAATTTTCCATTTATGCTCGATAAAAATAAACTTCCATTTGTTGGCTCTTTGGATATGAAAGGTAATCCTGTTTATATCAAAGATGTGCAAGATGTAAGTGCCTATCTAAAGATAAAGCGTTTATATTCTCAGAAGAAATATGAGAAGTGCTTAGAGCTGATTGACGAGGTTATGCTTGAGTATCCTACCTCACTTTTTAACGCTGAACTACTTTACTACAAGATAAGAGTAAACTCTAGGCTCCAAGAGAAAAATGATGATGTTATAGAACTCTCAAAAGTATACCTAAGAGAATACTCTTCTGATGATAATGTTGCTGAAGTACTCTCACTGATTGCTAGAGCTTACTCACTAACAGGTATTAGTGGTCAGGCAGACTACTTTTTCGATAGACTCTTTAGTGAGCATGAAAATTCACCATATGCTAAATGGGGTTATATATATAAGGGTGAGATGCTAGAAGAATCCGGTGCAAGTTCTAAGGCATTAGATTATTACAAAAAAGCTCTTCATGAAACTAGCGATATAGATATTGCAGCAACTGCARMAWAWRSWYTKSMWRWRWMTARYRWWAWWRMKRKWRMARMARMWGMAGCWTMTARATWKGCWATGWAWAWWATMAAWRCKRRAMMWARWKWWKWWGCTTCTAAATATAAACAAACATTAGAGATGATTGAAACCTTTGTTGATGAAGGTGAATTAGTTACAGCTGCAGCTATAGCACAAGCTATCGTTAATGAAACTAGTGAAGAAGAGTATGATGAGTATGAAGCTCTTATGAAAAATATAGGTGTATGGCTTTCTACAACACCTAAAAAACAAGAAGCTTTAACAGCATTAAATGAATACTTAACAAAGTTTCCTGATGGGCTTTACGATGCAGAAGTGCAAGTTGCAAAAGACTCTCTATTTTTTGATGTAAGCGATGCAAATGTAACTACAAAAATTGCTGATTACAATAATCTTATTGAGACATATGCAGAAGATAGTATAGGTAAAAGAGCTATATACGAAAAAGCAAAACTGATGAATAGTAATGGAATGTATRGTGATGTTTTAGAGTTTAAAGATGACTTATYAGCTTTAGATGCTACAACATACCCAGATACTCAAGAGTTAGTAAACGATGCAGCACTTGGTGCTATGGAGACTGCTCTTAAGAATAAAGAGTGTTATAGTGTCTTAAAGATATCTAGTGAGTACTCTATAAAACTTTCAGACAAATGGGATGATGGGATATATGCTTGTGCAATGAAAGGTGCTGATTTTTCGCTTGCCAAAAGTGTTGCTAGTAAAAATCTAAAATCTGATAATATGCAGATGAGAAAAAAATGGCTATATCGTCATATAAAAGTTGATTTTGCGACTGGAAACTATAGTGATGTAGTTAAAGCATCTGAGGAACTAATAACCCTAATAGCAGATGATAAGAAATCAGAGTATATAGATGTTTATAGAGTTCTTTTTGATACTTTTGATAGGCTAGAAAATTCTAATAAGATGATTGAGTCAATAGCAAGTGTTCAAAAAGTATTTGGCAATAGTTATAAAGATATAGAGAGATATATCGCTGTGATGGCCATAGGTAGTGAGAGAAATGATGATAATTTAGTTCTTTCATATGGTAATGAAGTTATGAAAATACAAAAAGATTCTGACTCATATGCACAAAGTCCATTTGTTGAGTTTGCTCTCTATCAAGCCTATATAAATAAAGAAGATTTTAACAAAGCCCTGGATGTAATAAAATCACTCAATAAAGTAGAACTAAGTAAGGGTGATAGATCTAGACAGAAGTACATGCTGGGATCTATTTACGAGAAATTATGGAGAGGTGAAGAAGCACAAGTTGCTTATCAAGAGTCAATAGATGCTGACTCTGTATCTGCATGGGCGAAACTGGCCCAAGGCGCTAAAGAAAACTAGTCTAGAGATTCGAAAAATTTATTGAATTTTTTGACTAGCTTTTTATCATCTGTAATATATAGAACCTCATAGTTTTTTTTGAAACTATTTTTAGTCCAATTTGGACTTCCAAAAACAACTGTTTTTTTATCAAATATCGCTATTTTAGTGTGAAGCTTTTTATCTACTGTTTTTGCCTTTATATTTTTAAAATCAACATCTTTTTTATCATAAAAAATCTTTACTTTAACACCTCTCTTTTGAGCTTTGTCTAATAGTTTTGCGAGTTTTTTATCTCCAAAGTTATACATAGCTATATCTATAGTACGCTTTGAACTCTTGATAAGTTTTTCAATGTCATTTTTAGCTTTTTTAGCATCTTGTGGGAAAAAATAAAGAGAGTTTTGTGCATATAAACTTATGCTCAGTAGTATGATTAAAAAAAATTTCATGTAAGTAGTTTCTCCAGTTCTTCTAGTTTTGCCAAAGTGATGTTTCTAAACTGTGTACGGTTAAATGTTTGCTGTCTTTTTGCAAGCTGAGCTGTGTGAGTTGAGATAAGTTCTAACATCTGCTCTTTAGTAGTTTTTCCGTCAAGATAATCAAGAACTTCTACTATACCTATAGAACCCAGAGCATGAGGTAGCCTAGTGTACTTCTGCTCTAAATAACATACTTCATCAATAAGTCCTAARTCCAGCATCTTATGAGTTCTTTTTGCTATTCTTTGTCTTAAAACTTCTCTATCTACATCGATATTGTATATATCAAGGTTCTTTATAATAGGCTTAGGAGGATTTTGTCTGAACCACTCAGTCGGAGTGAGAGATGAAGCTTCATATATTAGTAGTGCTTTTTCCATTCTGTAAGCATCGTTTTGGCTTATATTTTGCATATATTCAGGGTCAACTTCTGTTAGTAAATCATAACAAACTTGAAGATTTTCAAGATCTTTATTTACTTTTGAAATCACATTAGCATCTATATTAGGTAGAGTTGACAGTCCATTTAGAAGTGATTTTAGGTAAAAAGAAGTACCGCCGACTATGATAAGATTTTTACCCTCTTTTTCACACAACTCTTTAACTTCTTTATAGATATCTATAAAAATATTAACACTGAAATAATCATCTGGATTTAGCACATTTATACCAAAATGTTTTATCTCTGAGAGTTCTTCCTTTGAAGGTTTGGCAGAGACTATATCTATCTCTTTGTATATGCTTAGTGAATCGATAGAGAGTATGTATGCATCAATTTTTTTTGCGATTTTTATTGCTAAATCACTCTTTCCAGATGCGGTTGGTCCTATGATAGCAAGTTGCTTTATAGCTTTATTCATAGCAAAATTATATCATTTTAAATCAAGTTTGGGTAAAATGTAACAAAAATATTTTAAGGTAAATAGTTGCAAAGATATATCAATAAAATAAAAGACTTTAATGAACTTGTGATGTTTGAACACTCCATTTTTTCACTCCCGTTTATATTTATAGCTATGATTGTCGCAGCTGATGGCTGGTTTGGCTTTTGGCTCCTACTTATGGGTGCATTAGCAGCTGTTAGTGCTAGAAACTTTGCTATGGGTCTAAACAGATATGCAGATAGAGATATAGACGCAGTCAACCCTAGAACAGAATCTCGTCCAAATGTTGATGGAAGACTTGATGCTACAAGTATTATGATTTTTGTTGTCGTAAATGCTTTTGTTTTTATTGCAATCGCATATATGATAAATGATTTGGCACTTTACTTGAGTGTTCCTATTCTTTTTGTTCTTGGTTCTTACTCATATTTTAAAAGATTTTCTCATCTTGCACACATAGTTCTTGGTATCTCTCTTGGGCTTGCTCCCATAGCAGGTGTTGTCGCTGTTCAAGCGAGCATCCCAGCTTGGTCAGTTATTCTTAGTCTTGGTGTTATCTTTTGGGTTGCAGGGTTTGACCTCTTATACTCACTTCAAGATATAGAGTTTGACAAAGAAAATAATCTTTACTCTATTCCTTCTCGTTATGGGGCAGATGCTACACTTTTTATCTCATCACTGTTTCATATGCTAAGTGTAATATTTTGGGCTCTTTTTGTTTGGATTGCAGGACTTGGGATTTTCGCTTACGTAGCTGTAATACTTAGTGCCGTAATGCTTGGATATGAGCACAAGATAGTTAGAAAAGATTTTACTCAGATAGATCGTGCATTTTTTACTGTAAATGGTTATCTTGGTGTTGCATTTTTCGTATTTATCATTTTAGATAAGGTCGCAGCGTGAGTGTTCGCCTAGTATCAGCTCCAATTAGCTTAGTATATAGCGAAGAGAGTCTTGATAAAGAGGCATACCTTAGAGAGTTCTCACAGCTAAGTGAGAGTGATGATGATCCAATTAGTCAGTGGTTAAAACTTGCAAAGGGTAGAGGAGATACTTCCGAAACTGATCCTGTTTTACTGAACCTTGTTGTAGAGCTTCACAGAAAGATAGATGCCTTAGAGATGTTTCTAAAAAATGAGACTCCAAGAAGAGTATCTATGACACATAAGATAAAGATAGAGTCAATTGGATTTGAACACTTTAAAATAGAATCTGCGGAGCTAGAGCCTGGCAAAGCCTACTATGGTCGTGTTGAGATGCCCGTGCATCCAAAGAGRGATGTACCTATTTTTTTTAAAGCTATTGATGAGTCATTGTGCGAGATAGTTAAAATACATGAGCGTGATGAAAAAGAGTGGGGTGTATATTTGACAGCTAGAGAGAGAGTTCTTATCCGTGAGGCAAAAGCTAAATGRRMWRTKMYSRKWTKATTAATNNNAWAGNGYAYRTTKTAGTTGCCATGGCAKYTATGATTTTGTATCTTCTTTATTATGTTTTTACAAAAGATTCAGAGTTTAACAAAAATATACGCTCTGTGGCATCTGTAGTAGAAGATCTAAATAGAGAAATATTTTACCTAAAAAAAGAGCTTACTGCTACTCAAAAGGGTATTAAAAATAATACTAGTCGAATGAGTGATCAAGAGATATACGAAGAAGTAGAGAGAACAGTATACGATATGGTTAAACCTCTATCTGTAGGAGTTCAAAGACTCGAAGATACACTTGTGACAATAGATGAGAAGATGAACCTTAGAATTTCATCGTTAGAAAATGGCGTAAAACAGATATCTATTCCTTCTTCAGTTCATGGAAATGATGATGAAAAGATTATCTCTCTATTTAAACAGGGTGTTTCACTAGAGACTATTTCTAAAGAATTACATATCTCAAAAGCAGAAGTTGAGTTTGTTCTTAAAATAAATAAAATCAAATAACATGCCAGATAGAAAACTCTTTACATTAGTTTCTATAATGATTTTTGTAAGCATAGTCCTTACATATTCTCTATCCGCATATACTACTCTTCTTTTTGGAGTAAGTGAGTTTCACTTTGCTATAAGACAGGCACTTTTTGGATTTTTAGGCATCATAATAATCTGGTCATTGGCACAGTTAGATCCTGATGAATGGTTAAGTACCATAGGTTTTACACTATTTATCGGTTCGACTATCTTAATGGTAGCTATGCCATTTTTACCAGAATTTTTGGTTTCAGCTGTCGGTGGAGCAAAAAGATGGATAAAAATATTTGGTTTTTCACTTGCTCCCGTAGAGTTTTTTAAAGTTGGATTTGTCTATTTCTTATCTTGGAGTTTTTCTAGAAAACTTGGTCATCATGATGGCATGGGAATAGGGGCAGAGTTTAAGCGTTTTATCCCTTATGCCCTTGTTTTTGTAGGAGCTATGKTTATGATAGCCTTTATTCAAAATGACTTGGGGCAGGTTGTCGTTCTTGGAATGACTCTTCTTTTTATGCTTATGTTTGCCGGTAGTAGTTTTAGGTTTTTCCTCTCTCTGCTCTCTATTGCTTTGCTGTTCTTTTTATTTTTCATATTGACAGCTGAGCACAGGATAATACGTATAAAATCATGGTGGGCTCTAGCACAAAATAGTGTACTTGAACTTTTCCCTGCAGCTATAGCTGATAAGCTTAGAGTACCGACTGAGATAGAACCTTATCAGATAGGTCACTCATTAAATGCCATTCACAATGGTGGAATATTTGGAACAGGCTTGGCAGGTGGAACTTTTAAACTTGGGTTTTTAAGTGAAGTTCATACAGACTTTATTTTAGCAGGACTGGCAGAAGAGTTTGGTTTTGTAGGTGTCTTATTTGTAGTAATACTTTTTATGTGGATATTGCAAAGAATATTTAAAATAGCAAATCGTTCAAAAGATACATGTATGTATCTTTTCTCACTAGGTGTAGGATTGCTACTCTCATTTGCTTTTTTGGTAAATGCTTATGGTATAAGTGGGATTACACCTATTAAAGGTATCTCAGTTCCATTTTTAAGTTATGGTGGATCTGCCATAATTGCAGCATCTATAGCTATAGGAATGGTTCTAATGGCTTCAAAAAAAGCAACTATGGAGCAAAAATAGGATGGTGGGAAGTTGAAATTATGTATAACTGGCGGTGGAACAGGCGGACACTTGATGATAGCACAGGCTCTGGTAGAGGCTGCTGTAAAACAAGGACATGAAGCTATATTTATAGGTTCTACGAGTGGGCAAGATAGAAAATATTTTGAAGATAGAAGCGCTTTCTCAAATGTTTATTTTTTAGAGACTACTGGCGTTGTAAACCAAAAAGGTATAGGTAAGTTTAAAGCTTTATGGAAAGTATTTCTTAGCTTTTTAAAATCAAGACATATACTAAAAAAACATAAAATTCAAGCAACATATAGTGTCGGCGGTTTTTCAGCTGCTCCAGCATCTTTTGCATCAATAACTAAAGCTACTCCACTATTTATACATGAACAAAATGCAGTTGAGGGAAGACTAAACTCACTTTTAAAGCCTTTTGCGAAGAGCTTTATTTCAGCTTATGATATAAACTCACCTATAAAAGGTTATCCGGTAAAAGAGATTTTTTACCAAAATGCCAGAGTTCGTGAGAGCCTTAATACTATAATATTTTTAGGTGGTTCTCACGGTGCTNAAGCTATAAATGATTTAGCTTTAAGTTTTGCAACTGAACTCAAAAACAGAGACATTAAAATCATTCATCAAGCTGGTGAGAGTGATTATGAAAGAGTGAAACAAGAGTATAAGACTTTAGGTGTAGATGCAGAGCTATATGGTTTTACAAAAGATTTAGCATCTCTTATTCAAAGAGCAGACTTAGCTGTTAGCCGTGCAGGTGCGAGTACACTTTGGGAAGCTACAGCAAATGGACTTCCTGCTTTTTATGTTCCATACCCACATGCTGCAGGAGATCATCAGTACCACAATGCAAGGTTTATAGTTGAGAATGAGCTTGGCTGGTGTGAGCGTGAGAGTGAAGATTTAAGGGCTAAACTGCTTGAGGTTTTAAACGAGCCTTTGAGTGAAAAAAGTAAAAAACTCATGGAGTATTCAAATAGTGATATGGCTGATAAGATGATAGAAGATGTACAGAGGTTTATAACTTAGAAATTATGTTAAAATACAACAGCTATATAGAAGGAGAGTAGATGTTAGAAGTTTATATTTTAGATAAAATTAAATCTTTAAAAAGTACTCTTGAAAATGATGGTTTTATAATAGATGGTGTCTTTGGTTCGTATGCTAGAGGTGAAAATACAAAAGATAGTGATGTAGATATTTTGTATCATCTAAATGATATTTTTTACAAAAAATATAATGGCTTTATAGGTTTTAAAAAGTTGGATGAGATTAAAGAATATATTAGCAAATCTTTAGGTAAAAAAATTGACCTTGCTCCAAAAACTAACCTTTCAAAAACAGCAACAAAATATATTTTAGATGAAGTTATTTATGTCTAGTAAATCAATAAATGCAAAGATTGAGTTTATTATAGAGATGATTGACAACATAGAAGAAATTACAAAAAGACACAATGGTATAGTAAAAACTTTAGGAGACTTTGAAGGTCAAATGGCAGTTTTGATGGGACTATCTCAAATAGGTGAAACACTAAAAAAGTTCGATGATGATTTGGTTGACAAGTATGATTTGAGAGATGACAGAGATGGGGCTTACTACACAAGAAATTATATAGTACATGATTATGAAGGTGTGGACTTAGGTTTTATTGAGAGTATATTAAGAGACTACTTACCAGAATTAAAAGAGAAAATTTCAAATATTAAGTATGTATGAAAATAAAAATATAATTTATGAATATAAAGAGATTCCAGATGATTTAGTAGATTATATTCGAGTAAATGAATCTTTACACAAGTATTTTCGCCAAGACTGGCAAAAAGTAAAAGCGACTCAATATTGTGGCATCCTAAACCATGGTGACAAAGATTATTACATACTTCCTAAAATAGCAAATCATGACAGTAAAAAAAATCTAAATATCTTTATATATATGCTTATGTAT